>DASSXK010000241.1:0-3374 GCA_035703945.1 Ktedonobacteraceae bacterium
CCGCCTGCTCAAGCGGATTCCCCGCAGACAGATGCGTTGGCAGACAGGTAATTTTCGTGCGGTTACTCCACAGACGAATAGTTGATTGCTTGCTTGCTCATTGAATCGCGCTACAATGGTTTAAAAAGAGAGAACGTATCGACTTATTGGAGGGTCGGTACGTTCTCTTAATATATCTGCGAGCCTGGCCTTGCGGCTAGGACTGCATCATATGTGTTTTGTCTTTTTCTTCCTGGAAGATCTGCTCAAGGAGCTCGCGAATGTGTTTGATTTGCTCCTCTGTTTTGTCGGCGTTAGCTCCTGCTTGCAGGACCACAGCTTGAACACCGAGAGCGGCCAGGGTATGGGCGCCTTCGTCGCTCAAGTCTTCAGGAATATCCAGCATCGCGGGGAAACGGACGGCTTCGCGGACGGCCCGGTAGTGCAGGATGTCTTCAATCGAAAGATCCGAAAGAGACTCATCGAACTTGAAGTCGAGCTGGACGGCTGCGATCTGATCAAAAGCCGTCAGGTTGCGAATAAAGTTGGGATAGAGCTCACCATCGCGCATTGGCACGGTCACAACCAGCTCCAGATCCTTGACTTTCATCGACAGAAAGCGGGCAGGGGCATTCAAAGGGAGCAGAATATAGTGAATGCCAGCTTCCTTAAATTCCTCGAAGTGGGTGCGCTCCAGGGCTTCCCAGCCGCCAGCCAGTTGCAAGCCATAGGTCGCGCTTTCGTTGTCTTTTTTGACGGCCTCGGCTGCATCATTTAAGGGTGCAAGGGCGTCGCTATTTTTGCCATCCCAGCGGAAGAGCAACCCATCTGCTCCAGCCTTCAGGGTGGACTCAATGGTGCCTGCCTCAATCGTTGGAAGTTCTACCACAAGGGCGGCGGCACGAGGCTTCGTTTCCGCTTTTGATTTACCTAGAAAACCCATGCCACCGCTATTTTGTGTGCGGCGGGCCTGGGAAAACATATCCACCAGCTTACCCATTTTGCAAATGCTCCTTCGTGTATCTTACGAGATCTGATTGAGAGAACCAGATCGAATGTGTGGGTTGCTTCAAAAATTGGCTTATGTAGTGTTATTATAGCACTTTGTTGAGCTGCTACAAAACCGTTAGAAAGGCAATCGATTCCTCCCCGTTCTAGAGCAATTTTCTACACCTGATAGGCCATAAATCGCTCCCATTCCTACTTAACTTGCCCCTTTTGATATTCTTGGCTATAATGAGCGTCATTGACCTGTAAAAATCGGTGCTTTTTTTGTTATTTTTTGTATACATTCGCTATTTTAAACAGTCAGCAAAGCCGCTGGTGAGCCGTGAGTGGGCGGTGCTCGAAGCCTGAAAATATGTCTCCAGGATGAGATACCTCGCGCGCTTGCTCGGTTGACTGGATGGCTAGCTAGATACATGGACGTGTTCTATGTTGCAAGAAGCCGTAGATGAGTATATCGAATCACTCCTCTTAAAGGAATCAGAGGGGACTGGAAACAATCAGAATACAGTCGCTGCCTATCGCAATGATCTGGGTCAGCTTTGTCTGTATCTGAATAAGCAAGGGACGGGGAGCTGGCGGCAGGTGACGCGAGAACAAGTCACCGGCTACTTGCTGGAAATGCGTGAGACCCAGGCCTATCGTCCAACGACGATTGCACGTAAGCTGGCGGCTCTAAAATCTTTCTTCCGCTATCTGGATGCGACAAACCTGATTGAGGATAATCCAGTTGAGAAGCTGTCCGCGCCCCGGATTCAAAAAGAATTACCCAGTATTCTTAGTGCGGAACAGATTGCCAGACTGTTTTTGCAAGTTGAGGTGACGACACCTGCTGGACGGCGAGACCTGGCAATGCTGCATCTGCTGTATGCCACAGGTATGCGTGTCTCAGAACTTGTCTCGTTGAATTTGGAAGATCTGAATCGCGATCAAGCGACTGTTGTCTGCCCTGGTCGGAATGGGCGCAGCAAGCGTGAGCGTGTGTTACCTTTGCCACCGGTTGTGCTGGAAGCGGTCGAGCAATATCTGTTGGTGGCTCGTCCCCGGCTGGCAATGCGCCATCCTGAAGAGCAGTCGCTATTTCTGAATCATCATGGCGAGCGCCTGACCCGCCAGGGTTTCTGGTTGATTATTAAGGGCTATGCTAAACAGGCTGGTATTACGACGATTACGCCGCATATGTTGCGTCATTCATTCGCGATGCTCAAGTTGGACGAGGGGATGGAGTTGCGCTCAGTTCAGGAGTTGCTTGGTCATGCGCATATCTCAACAACACAAATTTATACACAAATTGCTCATTCAACAATAAACGCCTAGCTATTGAAAGACACTTCGCAACGGCGCCCTCGCGCCTACTGAACACTTTCCAGGTAGGCGGCATTGGAAGCCTTCCAACTGAAGCGATGCTAGCAACGATGCTGCTGGCTTCACAAGCGCGTTCAGTCAGCGAAGTGAATGGCTAGCCGATACGCATTGCAGTGTGCGTGGGGAAGATGATTCGATGCTTTATGATGATGTAATGGAGGCGGCGGCATTTGTGCAGTCGCGGATACAGTTGAAGCCAATGGTTGCGATCATTCTGGGTTCTGGCCTGGGTGATCTGGCAGACGCAATTGAAGAGTCTGTCGCGATTCCTTATGCCGAGATTCCTCATTTTGCTCGCTCAACCGTCGTTGGCCACGCTGGTCGCTTGATTATTGGGAAACTGGAAGGTGTCCCGGTTGTTGCGATGCAGGGGCGCTTCCACTTTTACGAGGGATACAGTCCGGCCGTCTTGACGTTTCCCGTGCGCGTCATGCAGGCCCTGGGTGCGGAAACTCTGATCGTTTCAAACGCGGCGGGCGGTGTTAACCTGTCCTATCGACCCGGCGATTTTATGGTGATCCGTGACCATCTGAACCTGCCTGGTCTGGTTGGGGCAAATCCTTTGCTGGGAGCCAACGATGAGCGCTTTGGCGAACGTTTCCCGGCGATGGCGCGTGGCTATGATCCAGATCTGCGCAAGTTGGCGCATAAGGTGGCTGCCAGCCAGCCTGGCTTGACGCTCCATGAAGGGGTCTATGCGATGGTCAGTGGTCCCAGCTATGAGACGGGTGCTGAGATTCATTTTCTCCGTACCGTGGGAGCGGATGCGGTAGGGATGTCAACTGCGCCCGAGGTGGTAGTGGCACGGCACATGAATATGCGCGTACTTGGGATCAGCCTGATTACAAATCCCGCGACCGGCGATGACGCGGCGGAGGTTGTGAACCATGCCGAGGTGCTGGCGGAAGCCGATGCCGCCCGACCGAACTTCGCCGCGCTGGTGCGTGGGGTTCTTAAAGAGCTCAAGCGTTAAATTGATACTGCGGTAGACCCAGATGAAGAGCCAGGGGAAATCTTTTATATCC
>DASSXK010000350.1:0-9109 GCA_035703945.1 Ktedonobacteraceae bacterium
ATGTTGCTTATTGCTCTGGGGATCAAACTTGATGATGGGGGACCAATACTCTACTTTCGCGAGATTATTGGCTATCAGGGGAAACGTTTTTTTGCCTTGAAGTTTCGCACAATGATACTCGATGCGGAACAATACCTGGCAGCTCGTCCGGAGTTGAACCGACGCTACCAGTTAAATATGAAACTACCTGATGACCCTCGGATAACACGTCTGGGACGCTTCTTACGTCAAAGTAGTCTGGATGAGCTTCCTCAACTGCTCAACATCTTCCTTGGACAGATGACACTTGTTGGCCCAAGGATCATCCATCCCGAAGAACTTATCCGCTATGGACCTGATGCCGGTCGGCTACTGGCACTGAAACCAGGTTTGACCGGCCTCTGGCAGATTAGCGGAAGGCAGCATATCTCCTACGCGGAGCGGATACGATTGGACATGGAATATAGCCAAAAGCGTTCTATACTCCTGGATCTGACAATTGTATGCAAAACGTTACAAGTTTTTTTTAAACATACGGGGATGTAAAGCCTGGCTATTCTCTCAAGTGACCCATTACAAATCACCCAGGCAACAAAGAAAATGCACCTTAACAACTAAATCGAGCTAAAAAATCAATGGCGTTAGATACGCAATGATGGAGGAAGATAACCTTTAACCTTTTCTGCCTGAATAGGCATGCCGGTTGCGGTCAGTTCCCAGCTACTCGTCTGCCAGTTATCCCTTGAACCTTCTTCATGCAACCATTTTGGTACATCAATCAGCAAGTAATCTGCTAGCGTTATCACAAATGGTTCATAATAGCGCCTCAATTTCAGCAGCTTTTGCTCTGTTTCTGGCCCATCTGGAAGAGTCACACCAACCGCATCGAGAATAGTACGCATCTTCTCCATATCCGGTGGTGTCAGGCGATACTCAGAGTTTAGATGGCGAGGCTTCGTCACAAAAATCTGGCTCAAATCAACAACGGCGTGTCTCGCCATCGCAAATGTATGACGAGCTTGCTGCATCGGCCCACCATCCGCCCCGAGAATAATCAGTGTAGAAGCATCCAAAATCGTCACAATCGCCGCGATCCAGGACTCACTTTCGTGCTGTGAACGAAAGTAGGCCAGCACGGGATACGAAAGATGACTTTCCAACAACTCTGCCGCCCAACGCTCCCATTCCGCGAGAAAAGGAGCAAGGTTCTCCATGCCCTTGACCTCAGCATACCGACGCAACAACTCAACGGCACTGGGAGGTGAACCGGCGCGGGCATCCAACAATGAGATATTCGCCTCTCGGCGAGAAAATGCTTGATACAGTACCGGCAAATATCCAATCACCAGTGCTAACATTCCAAACCCAATTCCAGCCTCAAACACCGCGAAAAATCTGGTGATACCTGTGTTTGGCACAACATCGCCATACCCAAGCGTGAAAAACGTCGATGCGCTCATATAGAGGTCGGTTCCAAAGCTCACATGTTTTTCTGGTGCCACAAGCGCTGAACCAAGCGACCATTGTATCAAGGCAAAACCCACAATCAAAATCACCGTCCAGGTACCCAGCAGACTTATCAGAGCCAAAGGCCCATACAAACTGAGAATATTCTCGCGTCGCCGACGAGAGGGAATTTTTCTAGCCAGTAAACGCCAAAGCGGCCAGGTGACACGGAAAAAGATATTTGTCAGGCGAAAACGTTGAGTCACACGCCTGGGCAAAACAATCGTTTCAAAAACATCAACCAGCGTCCCCAATATCATTGCAATAGCAACGATAGCGCCTAGAATTAACATGCAACACCTTCTCCTGAAAATAGAATCCACCAATAACTATATATGTTCGGGGACATTGTTCATTTCCGACTACAGTCACGGCTTCCCATCTGCAAAAGTATATATTACAGCAGGGAAACATAGCAAAAATGGAAGTAACCAAAATACGTAGCAATGCATAGCCACCAGCAGCATATACGTTCCATTACTACAACTGAAATCAAGCGCAAATTATTCTCAGCCGGAAATTATCTTGCGATATGGCATAACGACAAATCAACATGGTGGAATCTTCGGGCAATTGAAAGGTGCAACTGTCCGATGCAAGTAACCGTGTACTTCTTAGATCATAAAGCTCAGCGCAAGCAACTGAGCAGCTTCATTGCGTATATTCCCAAACCTCAAAGGAGAGAGATATGCCAGAAAAAGAACCAGTTAAAGGCGTGAGTTCAACCGAACCCAATGCCGGGAGATTTATCCAGGTTCCAGCCGGGGCTGAGACGGTAGACGGTTTACTTACAATCCCGGCGAATGCTCAGGGAATAGTTCTCTTCACCGATGGAAGTGGTAAGAGCCGAGATAACGATATATTCAGATCTATCACACGTGGATTGGCAGAAGCTGGAATAGCCACGCTACTACTGAACCTGTTAACACCTGATGAAGAATCCCTGGACGAAGCAACGGGCTATCTACGTTTCAACACCAGCGTCCATGCCCAACGCATCCTCGGGGCCGCAAGCTGGCTTGCCCAACATTATGAGACGAACAATCTACGCATCGGCTATTATGGAGTCGGTCTCGGGGCAGCAGCGACCGCCGCCGCCGCCGCCATGCGACCTGACCTGGTCGGAGCAATGGTCGCTCAGGCCGGACGACTTGACCTGAAAGAGATCCATCTGGCGGGAGTACAGACACCAACCTTACTCATTTCGGGAGAAAAAGATACGCAGGGCATCCACAGGAATCAGGTCGCGCTTGAACAACTCCAGGGCGCTACACATAAAGAATTCCAGATTGTCCCCAACTCAAATAGCCGTTTTGATACGCCTGAAGGATTAAAAGAAGTCGTCCGTCTGGCAAGCGTCTGGTTTACTCGTTATCTTGTTCCGATTCGCTAATCCTTTGCTGTACAGCGCCCGATCCAACCTGTCTTGAAGCGGGTTCGAGTCGCTGTACAACTCTGATTACTGCAAGCTCAATTAGTATCCTCACGATTCAAGACATGTAATGCTCGCAACAGGCTCTGATCAAAATCTGGCGGGAAATCATGACCAAGATGTGCATAAATCTCAAGCGTACATGGGATATCATGTTCATGCAGCATTTTTGTAAAAGCACGTGCCCCCTGATAGCAACGCTGATCCTGCGCACCAACTATGATATACCCGCGTACACCCCTCTGGCGGCAGCTTTCCATCATAGGGCGCAAGTGATCCAGCTCGTCCTCGTAGAGTAAAGGAGCCACCGCGATAAACCGTCGCAATGGAATTATATCATTAAGGGCTAACCAGATTGCCAGCCTGCCACCAACCGAAAAACCTCCAACCACAGAGCGTTGATGATCCAACCGATGTTGCCCATCAAGAGATTCCATATGCGCTATGATCTCACGTTCTGCCCATTCACGGTCATCCCAGGTATAAATATTCGGGCCAAATACCTGCGATGACTGCGGCAATGCCAGCAGCCAATTTTCTGCGACAGAGGGACGCCAATAATCCACTGAAATACCAGCGTTTCTAAAATTGCCATGCAACGCCAGCAACAATGGTAAAGAGGTGCTCGATCGATATGCCAGAGTACCAGGCAAAAGGGTCATCAACTGTGGCGTAGAATGGGCCTGAGCATTGGCATGGCGTCTTTCACAAATCAACAGCAGACGTTCAAAAGCAAAGACTCCCTGCAATGATTTGAGATCAGTCTCATTACGTAACCAATCCTCCGGTAACCAGTAGCCTTCAGCAATCAACTCTTCCAGCAACAACAGGGCCAGATTTGTGTTATCCATCAAAGCGGCCAGGCAGATACGCCAGTAATACATACGCTGAATTTGCATTGGAAAGCGCCCGGCTTCGCGATTCGCAAGCTCGAAAGCCTCTCCGTAGTCATGTTGTTGATAAAGTTTTAGCAACATCCCTTGAAGATCCACAAACGGTTGGTTATGCATATTCATCCCCTCATCCACATTCAAACCTCAAATACACACCGGAGTAGCAATAACAGTCAGCCCCATCAGCGGGCTTGTAGAGTCACCGGCCACTGTGATCAAAGGCTACATAGAAAGCATTGCATTCTAACTAGCTGGCTTGCTATTGAAAGACACTTCCCAACGGCGCTCTCGCGCCGCCTGAACGCTTTCCAAGCAGGCGGCATTGGAAAGCTTCAGCTTGGATCGCTTCGGGCACCAATGCTCCTGGCTTCTCAAGCGCGTTCAGTCAGTGAAGCGAATGGCTTGCTGTATATCTCATAGCTCATCATATACTATATCTATAGTATACCGTCACAACCAAAGATAGGCACATAATAACCTACAAATTCCTTATGCTTAAAAAATATAAAAAGCCCAGGGATACTACAGGTCCAGCAGTCAGCAATAATCGCGTATGACCTCTTGAAATCCAAATAATTGTATGAATTACAACACAAAATGCTTAAAAGAAGCAAATATCTCTCTCAGGAAGGCAAGAAACAAAGGCAATCATCATTAGCAGTTAGAAAAAAGGTAAAGGCTCATGTATAATAATAAACAAATATCAATTTTATACTCACATAATTCTTAATGTAACTATGGCAACATCTGCCCTATAGTTACATTCAACATATCGATATTTTCAACTTTATATAAGATAGTCCCTACTCAACTGATATAACACATTCGATATCCCCGGTTAACTGCCCTTTAGAACAGTTTCTTTACCTGTCCTTTTTGATCGACAAAGACTGGCCCTTCGACTCAGGCGACCTCAGCGCCTAACAGCTATAGTTAAGCCAACGCAAGAAGATTACATACCTCAATCCGAAAGGGGTTATTCGATGACAATCAAAGATGATTCAACAACAAAAACAGCCTTAATCACAGGAGCCTCACAAGGTTTAGGGCTGGCCCTTGCCAAACAATTAGCTCAGCTTCGCTGGCGCTTGATCATAAATGCTCGCACCTCGACAGATCTGGAAGCTGCACGCCACCAACTGGCCGCCCAGACGCACGTAACAGCGATTTCAGGAGATGTGACAGATCCAAAACATCGTGAACTATTGCTCGCCGCCGCTCAACAGGCCGGTGGACTCGATCTACTGATAAACAACGCAGGTATGCTGGGTCCTGACCTCACTACACAGCAACCTGAGCTTCTTGAGTATCCATTGGATGTCCTGGAGCAGGTCTTCCGTACGAATGTCATCGCTCCTCTAGCCATCATACAGACACTCAAAGATACGCTGAAATCAGGGGCAATTCTGATCAATATCACCAGCGATGCCGCCGTCGAAGCTTATCCCAGATGGGGAGGATACGGGGCGAGTAAATCCGCGCTGGAACAACTTTCGGCCATCCTTGCGGCGGAACAGCCCGAATGGCGCGTCTACCGTGTCGATCCCGGGGATATGCGCACTGCAATGCATCAGGCTGCATTTCCAGGGGAGGATATTAGCGACAGACCTCTGCCAGAAACGAGCGTTCCAGGCTTCATAAAACTCATCAACGGGAACTATCCCAGCGGGCGCTATTCGGCCCAGAAATTATTAACCGAAAGCCCTGCCCATACCTAAGCATCCTTGGCACTATTCAACAATCCCTGCAAATGGCTTGTTTCTCATAACAAAGGTAACGTAGTCAGGAACGAACAGGATACATCCATGATCAATATTCACACGACGGAATCTATTAGCTCAACAAAATCGGGAATGTTGCACTCAATGCTGGACGCAATTAACGGGTCATCCGACCTGGATTTCGATTTTACACTCCCCGCTGACCTGGAAGCCAGCGAGCCACCTGAAGCACGCGGGCTAAATCGCGATGATGTACGCATGATGGTCTCTTCCATTGCAAACAACCAGCTTGGTCATAAACGCTTCCGGGCGATAAGCGAGCTGCTTGTGCCTGGAGATCTGCTGGTAATCAACACCAGTGGCACCCATAATGCTGCCCTCCAGGCGCATAATACAAAGGGAATGGAGCTTGTACTTCATCTTTCCACCCACCTGCCCGCAGATCTCTGGGTAGTCGAAGTACGTCAACCTTCCGGAACGAGCACTCAGCCTTTTGGCTCCGCCCAGGCAGGCGAGCGACTCTCTCTTCCCAGGGGTGCCAGCGCAACCCTGCTCGCCCCCTATCTGTCCACGAACCGGGAACATCAAGAGCAAGGGGTCCGACTCTGGATTGCCACGCTCCAGATTCCCGAACCCCTGGAAGCATACCTGAAAACCTCCGGGGAGCCTATCCATTATGGTTATGTCAAACAAAGCTGGCCATCCAGCTACTATCAAACCGTCTATGCAACTGAGATGGGCAGCGCTGAAATGCCTTCGGCCGGTCGCGCCTTTACCCCTGAGGTCCTGACAGCCCTTGTCGCGAAAGGAATTCAGATAGCCCCGTTGATCCTGCATACCGGCGTTTCCAGTCTGGAGGCGCATGAGCCACCCTACGAAGAATATTATCGGGTCCCTTCACAGACCGCTGCCCTGGTCAATGCCACCCGCAAAGCAGGCAGACGTGTAATTGCCGTTGGAACAACAGTAGTACGTTCACTGGAAACCGTGACCGACGCAGACGGAAACACATATCCAGGCGAAGGCTGGACCTCCCTCGTGATTACGCCACAACGCGGCACACGAGCCGTCAATGGACTGCTTACGGGATTCCATGAGCCCCAGGCCTCGCATCTGGCGATGCTAGAGGCGATAGCTGGACGACAACATCTGCAAATAGCCTACAAGGCGGCTTTGCGAGAAAGGTACCTCTGGCACGAATTTGGCGATCTCCATCTCATCCTGCCCTGGTTCTAACATGCAACCAAAATGGGAGGCAGACATATAAATGCCTGCACCTCCCATTTCCTATTTGTTAAGAGCATGTACGAGGTTGGCTGACTGCTTCTCCACCTGGAAATCGAGAGCTTTCTTATCCTTGTGGACACTTTTATACGTCAGGTATCCGCCATCGAGGTTAATCGCATTATAACCATGCTGCTCAAGGATGCGGCTGGCAATGTATCCTCGTTGTCCGACCCGACAGGTCAGATAGATGGGTTGATCGGTTGGAAGCTCACCAATGTGCGAGCGCAATTCATTGAGAGGAATGTTGACCGAACCAGGAATTGCTCCGTGCTTAAACTCCTCGGGATCACGTACATCGATCAATAACCCTCCAGCCGCAACGACTTGATCAATCTCATCAAATTGGATGGTTTTAACCGCACCTTCGGCAAGATTTGAGGCCACATAGCCAAGCATATTTACAGGGTCCTTGGCAGAGGAATAGGGTGGAGCATAAGCCAGTTCCAGATCAGGCAGATCGAAAACCGTCAAGCCGCCCTTGATAGCCGTTGCCAGGACATCAATCCGCTTATCGACGCCTTCTTTTCCTACACCCTGGGCACCATATATACTGCCAGTTTCTGGCTGGAAAAGCAGCTTCAAGGCGAACGTACTGCTCCCTGGATAATATGTCGCATGTGATGAGGGATGGGTATGCACAACCTGATATTTCCAACCCAAACGCCGGAGGGTCTTTTCGTTCAGTCCAGTCGTTGCAACCGTCAGATCAAAGACCTTCACGACCGCAGTACCAAGCGTTCCCTTATAAGTGGCCTTTTTCCCGGCGATGACATCTGCCACGAGCCGTCCCTGGCGATTCGCGGGCCATGCCAGCGGAACCTGATTCGGCAAGTGCGTAATATAATCTTTTACTTCAATCGCATCGCCTATCGCGTAAATGTGTTCATCGCTGGTTTGTAATCGCTCGTTGGCCAGGATGCCACCGCGTTCCCCAATTTCCAGGCCAGCCTTGACCGCCAATGCATTCTCAGGACGTACTCCAATCGCCAGAATAATCATATCAGCAGCCAGTGAGGCCCCACTTTGCAGCATCACACGTTGCCCCTGATCCTCAAAGGCTTTCACACCATCTCCCAGGATCAAGCGAACACCATGTTTACGCAGGTGCTGATGCACCAGAGCAGCCATCTCATAATCCAATGGAGCCATCACTTGATCGAGCATCTCCACAACAATTACCTGCGTACCACGCAACTGGAGATTCTCCGCCATTTCCAGGCCAATAAAGCCTCCACCGATCACAAGCACATTTTGTGGATGGCCTCGATCAAGTTCGTCTTTTATCCTATCCATATCAGCAAGGGAACGCAAAGAGAAAACATGCTTCGCCTCTTTCAGACCAGGAATAGGCGGCACAACAGGCTGGGCACCTGGAGAGAGTATCAGAATATCGTATGTTTCTTCGTACGTTTCACCGGAGGAAAGGTCTTTAACAACAATTTTTTGCTCGGAACGCTCAATAGAAATCACCTCGCTCAGCGTACGTACATCCAACTGAAAACGCTTTGAAAGACCCTGGGCCGTTTGTACAAGTAAGTCCCCGCGCTCAGGAATGACTTCGCCGATGTAATAAGGCAACCCACAATTGGCAAATGAAACATAAGGACCACGCTCAAAAAGAATGATACTGGCAGTCTCATCTAGCCTACGGAGCCGTGTTGCAGCCGTCGCACCACCTGCGACACCTCCGACAATCACAATTTTCCTGGTACTCACTTCTATCTCCGTTCCATTCGAATATTCTTATATCGTGATAAATACAATGCCAAAATGATTGCGAGGAAGGATTTATCAGCATTTTAAAGGGATTAAGAACGCCAGCATGTTGTTAACAAGCCACTCAAATCAACGATCCTCTACCAGCAAAGGAACAGCCAAATTTCCTTGCCTGGTCAATTGCTCTAACAAGATTTCACGTGTAATGCGACACGCTTCCAAAAAACGCGGATCGGTCAGGGAGTAATGAATTTCATTGCCGACGCGTTCAGCTCTAACAACTCCGCGCTGGCGCATCAAACCCAGGTGCTGACTAATCTTCGCCTGCCGCTGGCCTGTCACTTCAACCAGCACTTTGACCGCCTTCGGACCATCCTCCAGGAGAGTCAACAATTTTAAGCGCGTTGGATCAGCCAGGGTCTGACATAACTCTGCTTGCATCTGGTAGAGCCGTTCTTCTCGTTCACGTTCCATCTTTGTACATTCTTCCTTTGTGCTCATATTTTCCAACGCATTACTTCATTCGATTATCTGAATATTAATATACCATATTGAAAAATAGAACACAAATCCCG
>DASSXK010000479.1:0-3511 GCA_035703945.1 Ktedonobacteraceae bacterium
TATGTGCTCGCAGATTGCTCGCGAATTGGAACGCCTGATGAATGGGGGAGCGCTGCGGTTGATGCTTATCTGCTTTTTGAGGCAGATGCGATCATCGGGGAAGTGAATAATGGCGGGGAGATGGTTGGCGCGATTATTCGTAATGTGGCGAAAGATCGCAAGCTTAAACACATAGCGTACCGTGCGGTTCGCGCGACCAGGGGGAAGCAGCTCCGTGCGGAGCCAGTCAGTAGTTTATATCAGCGTGGCCTGGTGCATCATTGTGGCTGTTTTCCAGACCTCGAAGATCAGCAGTGTAACTGGGTTCCAGGTGAGAAATCGCCAGATCGGTTGGATGCCTGCGTGTGGGGGCTAACTGATCTGATGATCGAGGAAAAAGAAAGTGGCGGAGTGCTGATTGCTCCGCTCGAAGATGATGTGCAGCAATCATATGCAGGCGACGTGCTGAGTGCCTGGAGTGCGAATAGTCTGGAGTGGTAAAACTATGTGGAGTTTTGTACGATTTTATCGAGAAAGCAGGAGGTATACAGCAGGATATACCAATTGGCATTTCTGGACACATTTCCCGCTTGCGCTTTTTCGCTTTTATGTGACGTGTCCGTTGGAGTATCGCATACGATGTTGGCAAACAAAAAGAGAGATGAGCATGTGTTTTGAGAAAGAAGGTTGAGAGCATTGGCGAAAGAGAAGAAATATCAAGCTCCATTGCCGCCAAATACTCTGCGCAATGCAGATGGATCACCATATAGTGCTGGTCATGATGAAAAGTCGCTAGGGCAGGTGGCTTATGAGGCATTTAGCCAGGACAAGGCTTATAAATACCTAGTGAAACGGCAACTCGGATATGACGTAGAACCGTTGTTGTGGAATGCGCTTTCTTCTTCTGAGCAAAAGATCTGGGAGCATGTTGCTGAAGCTGTACTGAAACAAAAATAGTCAATCGACACATTATCAGTTCGGTCAGTTCGTCAGTTGGATACTGATACAGCGTCTCAGTATATGCTATAATCTGGATAGCTCGATTTTGCTAGTACGTGTGAGGTGGTGCGGTGGTTAATCCCTGGTTCTATTTAAAAGAGCGAGCGAATGCGTTGCTTTATGGACCGATTCCGCGCGCCACGTCCACCTCTCTCATTCCCTACGAGCGCCCACAGCCTCCCCTCAAAACCTCGCTGGTTTTCGAGTCTCACATTTTAAAAGAAGCTGCTTTAACACGCAGTAAATCACCCCAAACTATTTCTTCGGCCTGGGATGAGCGGCTTCAATATGGTGATACCCAACGCACCTGGCAAGGTCTGACGCCGCAAGAGCGCAAGCTCATTATGCTGGATATCTATCTCAACAATCCCTGGGTAAGCGGCTGTATCGATGTTATCACAAAAAGAATTTTCAGTGGCGGCTATGTGGTGGAAAAAGTCGATGAGGAAGCTCCCGACAACAAAGAGCATGAAGATATGCTCCACGAATGCGCTCTCCGTATTAATCCTGATTGGGATTTCAACCAGTTGGGCCGGGCTTTGCTCACTGATGAATTTATTTTCGGCGAATGCTACGCGGAAATGACGTGGAAGAATGGCTTGCCCTGGCAGATCTTCAAAGTCGATTGCCCGAATATGGGTTTTGATGCAGACAAATATGGGCAGATTGAGCGCTTTTATCAGGAAATGCAAAGCACGCGTAGGCGTAATTATCTGGACCCCGCCAACATCATCCGTTGGTGGTTCCCTCATCCCCGAGCATCCATTGATCCATTTGCACCTGCTGAAAAAGTTTCTGATGCTATCTTGCTCGACAAAAAAATGATGATGTGGACAGAGACATTCTTTCGCAAGGGGACAAAGTTTCCGTTCAGCGTGGAAGGTGTGGGGGATCAGGATGAAGCGCAGCGCTTCCTGGCTTTCTTCGCGCAAAACTTCACTGGAGAGAAAAACGCGCATATGCCCTTTGTTACCTGGGGCAATGCGAAACTGGTATGGAATGCTGCCCAGAAGCTGGATATGGATTTTAGTGCTGGCCTGGACCGGATGAGAACGATTGTCTTCGCGGCCTATGGTGTTCCGCCAGCCGCTGTCTCCATCATTGAATCTGGCAACATCGGCGGGGGAACCGGCGAAGATCAGGATAAATCACTCATCTTCAATGCTTGTGACCCGGCGAAGTCAACTTTTTTTGAAAAGCTGAACTATCGTGTCGTGCAGCAGGGCATGGGCATTAAGGACTACAGATACAGCGCGCGCTATGCTGAATATCGCTCTGATGAAAGCATAGCCAAAGTCCAGGATATTCGCGCGAAGAACGGCACGCGCACGATTGACGAGCTGCGTCAGGAAGACGGCAAGCGGCCATATAAGACAGGCGGGGATGTACCCTATATCTGGAGTAGCAAAGAAATTACCCCTGTTCCGCGCCTGGGCGACCTGGAAGAGGAACAGCGCCAGACAGCAGCGGCGACATTGCAATCTGCTCAGGCTCAGGCCGACCTCGCCCAGACCAAAGCAAAGCAAGCAAAAGAACCACCACCAGAGCCAACTCCCCCTGCTCTGTTGCAAAAAGGACAACAATCTGTTACACAAAAAGCAACAGATGAGCCTGAACAAAAGCAGAAGCAGGAAAGCCGGGGGAACACTGGCGCGATGGTTGCGCTCATGATTCCGCCTGAGATTGGTCGACAGATCGCCATAGCAGGGGGAGAGCCTGTTGAAGATCTCCACATTACGCTGGCATTCCTCGGAGAAGCATTTGACATTGCGGCTCAGGTTCCTGTGCTCAAACAGGTCCTGCAAATATTTGCGTCAACCAATCAGCCATTATCGGGCCGGATAGCTGGCATAGGCCAGTTTGATGCTCCAGAAGGCCAGCCAACGCCTATTATTGCACTTCCTGACATTCCTGGGTTACCTGAGTTTAGACAGGCTCTGGCAGGGCTTTTAATGCATTGTGGGACACCTGCTAATGCTGAGCATGGGTATACGCCACATATCACGCTAATGTATGTCGATCCTGGTCAGCCAACAGGTACCAGGATGCTGAGCAACCAATTGAGAATTCAGCCTCTGGATTTGCATTTTGATGCAATCTGTCTATGTGTAGGAGACGAGCGTACCTATTTTCCCCTGCTCGGACAAAAAACAGAGTCGGAAGAATGTAATGACGAAGTGATGAGTCAGCGCGCTGAACATATTCGCGCGGAGATTGCGGCAGGCCATTGTGGAGAGGGTGGCTTTGGCATGGAAGCAGCGGAGCTGAAGTATTTTACTGGCAAGACGGAGCTTCCGCAATGGACAGATCCTGACGAAGAGGAAATGTTGGCTAACCTCGCAAAGCAGGGGGTTGTGTCGCTTACCTGGGAGGAAGGTCCGAATCCTTGTAAAATGTGTCTCATGAACCGTGGCGTTACGGTGAAATTAGGTGATCCATTCCCATCAGGTCACAGGACTCCATTGGTTCACCCAAACTGTGATTGTGGCGTGAAGCATGGCTATCAGGCTCAGGAGGAAGACAAGGATGCGAC
>DASSXK010000487.1:0-7185 GCA_035703945.1 Ktedonobacteraceae bacterium
GTTATTCATTCTCAGTGTAGAGCTCGTTAGATTGACCAAGCAGCGCCTCAAGATACTTGACCTGATGGTCGATACGCACCTGGGCAGCGCGACGAAAGCCTGGCTCGCGCACATGGTGGGCCAGCAACAGGATATTTCCAAGCAGGCGTGCACCTATGAAAGCCTGGATACATTCTTCATGTTTTAGTGGAAGTGAACGAATGTGCCGATATCCACGTAAAAAAGCCGCACGTAGGGCTGAAAAGTTCGGCAGATGCTGTAGCGTTGAGAATGTCACCCCGATGTCATAGAGATAGTATCCCCAACCACAGCTATCAAAGTCAATAGCTCGAATTTTTTGATTGAGAAAGAGGTAGTTAGCTTCATGAAAATCGGCATGAATCAAGTTAAATACTTCTGGACCCTCACCAAGCTCCTGCGTGATCTGCTGGATCTGTTCAGTCGCGGTATCCAGGGTATAGAGTTGTGACGGCGAAAGCTCGTTGCGGCTCTTCTGAATATCTATCTGTAAGGCGCTGCCAAGTAGCCCCTGACCATCCCAACGCTGGCGTAGAAACCAGGCCGGAGGGGAATAGCAGGTGGCATGGTTGTGCAGGGTTGCCATAAATTCACCTGCCTGCTCCAGACCAGCCACGCCCAGTTGTGATCTAAAAAAAATTCCATAGACCCATTCGAAAAGGATGCAGTGACGAGCCTCTGGGATACCCTCAACAGAAATAGTTGTAATCAGTTCTCCCTGTTTGTTGGGTACGGGTTTTGGAACAACAAGTTTGGTATCCTGGGCAATTGCTTGCAGCCAGTGTAGCTCAGAGTTAATGGCGCGACTGGAGCGCAGGCGAGGGTGTTGGATGCGCAATGCAAAGCGCATCGGGTCTGCCTCTCCCTGTGCATCTATGCGAAATGTCGCGTTATGAGCGTATTGGAGAGGGATAATTTGTTGGGCATCCAGCTCATAATGCATAAGAGTTTGTTCGGCAAGAGACCGATAGCGGGCAATTTGACCGCTCCTGGTCAAAGAATGAAATGGTTTCATTAATAATTGTCTCACCTGCATAAGTTCTATGGTTTTTGAGAATATTTACTATTTGCTTCTCTCAGTTCTACACGTAAAAAGACCGAAATTAGAGACTAAATATGCCGCCTGCCGGCGGCGAGGGAGGGGGGAAGGGATGACCAGGGCGCAGCCCTGGACCCAGGCAAGTGGCTTCGCCCCTTGCAACCCTGATGGGGAGGGGCAGCAAGCTGATGGCGAGGGGCAACAATTCTATTGTGGAGGGGTAGCAAGCTTATTAGAGAGGGGTAGAAATCCCATTGGCGAGGGGCAGCAACTCTATTGGGGAGAGGCAGTAAGCTTATTAGAGAGGAGTAGAAATCCTCTTGGGGAATAGGGATAGAGAGCATTGAGGAGAGTTTATGAGCGAGTCGGGTGGCAAGTGATAGAAGCGATATTTTACAGAAAGCACTTGCATATAAAACGTGATGCTACTATGATAGGTTGGAATCGGCACGCTATTCACTTCGCTGACTGAAGGCGCTGAAGAAGCTGACAGCATTTTTGCCAGCACCGCTCCAGTTGGAGGGCTTCCAGCGTTGCCTGATTGAGAAGCGTTCAGGAGGCGCGAGAGCGCCGTTGCGAAGTGTCTTTTCATGGCAAGATGTTTTATTTGAAAGCACCGGAGTAAAGTAATGGGAAGTATCCCTTTGTTGGCGTTTGCAATTGACTGGGGCTGGATAAAGTTTGGTCCATATATTGGGATCAATATCGATCCCGTGATTCTGCACATTGGTCCTTTGGCCCTTCGCTGGTATGGGTTGATGTATGTCGTGGCGATAGTTATCGCACTCTATACCATTCGTGGGTACGCGATGCGCAAGGGGATGAGCGAAGATATGATCTATCGCTTCCTCTGGTGGTGTATTGCGGCAGGCCTGATTGGTGGGCGTCTGTACTTTGTCATTCAGCAACCGAACTTTTTTTCTTATTATCTGGCTCAGCCACAGCATATTCTGGCAACCTGGGAAGGTGGAATGGCCTTCTTTGGGGCGGTCTTTCTGGGCATCGCAACGCTGATCTGGCGGTCACGGGCCGAACGTATCAATGCCCTGGTTGCGATTGATGCGGGCGTGTTATTTGCTGCCGTCGGCCAAATTTTTGGACGTATTGGGAACCTGATTAACGGTGATATTATCGGGTATACTAGCAAGTTGCCCTGGTCAACAGTCTATTTGAACCCAAATAGTTGGGCGTGTTTGAATCCCGCGACCTGTAATGTACCTGTGCAACCCGCTGCGGCCTATGAGCTGTTGACAAACCTCGTGCTGCTGGCCGTGATGCTCTATCTGGCGAAAACCGTGCGGCGTCCAGGCATTTTGATGATCGTCTATCTTTTCGGCTATGCCACAACACAATTCCTGCTTTTCTTTGTGCGTGACAATCTAGTCGTACCATTCCTGGGACTGAACTGGGGATTGAAGCAGGCGCAGTGGACATCGATTGTCCTGTTTATTGCGATGATTCCGATTTCTTTCCTGGTCTTGCGTTCGCGCTATTCTCGGCCTGTACCTGTTGGGGAAAACGCCTCAACCTACGGTATTCCTCAGAAAGAAAAGCCTGTGCTTGAGACAGATGTGGATGAAAGTGCCACTGATGGTGAGACACCTAACGGCGAGGATGTGGATGTTTCAAATCAGCAGACCGATGCTGAAGCCTTGAATGAAGAACCATCAGCAGATGGTGCCTTGAATGAAGAACCATCAGCAAATGGTGCCGATTCAGAAGTGACGGCGAACGAACCCGAAGTAAGCAAGCCTGCGGATAAAATCGAGGTCGAATCTGGTCATGCAAGACCAGGCTCGGAGAATTCCAGCGCTGAATAGGAGCAAATGAGCAATAGTCTTATTGCTCGCTTGTATTAAGAACTAAAAAGCAAGCCGCCCGTTTAACTAGACCGGGTGGCTTGCTTTTGTACCTGAGAAACAGGTTGATATTATTTGGTCGGCTTTTTTGTTGCGGCTGGGGTCGGTGAAGCCTGCTGATTTGGATTATTCAAGGCAGCTTGCTCTTGCTTGATTTTTTGTTTTAAGGCATTCAAGTAAGATTGAGCGCCATCGAGGTCGGTGTCAGTGATTTTTTGCAGTTCTTTGGGCATATCCTGCACCTGTTTCAGCCAGGTTTCGAGGACTGTTTGAAGTGCTCCCATTGTACTGTTATCCTGGCCAATGTTGCGTAACCAACCACGTGCGGTCTTGTAGGCTCGCAAGGTCACATCCAGGAAATCGCCTGTAATCGTTGCTGCCAGCGTAACGACAGGTGAGACAAAGACATCGTAGGCTGCGCGGGTCAATTTAGCCGCTCCGATGGCTGCATCCAACGAAACGCCTTCGATGGAGTCCAGGGAGTTCAGCAGTTCTTTGCGGGCTTCTTCTGCGCCTTTTGCCAATCCATCGTTGAAGGCCTGTTGAATCTGATGTTCGACATTGCTACTGGCTGTTGAGAGGGCCTGGGGAACCTTAGGACCTAGCTCTGCCGCTGCAATGCCTGTACCGACGATCGCGGCTGCCCCTGCCCCCCAGAGAAATTTTCGCCGTGAGATGCCACGTTTTTCGCGTCTCTCTCTTTCAATTGGAACATCATAAGCGCTATCTTCGTATCCCTCGTCCTCATATTCAGGCTCGATTTCGGTATAAGGACGTCGGGAGGGACGACGCACGGACATTGCGGCGTCCTGATTCAGGGATTGACTCAAACGGGACTCGATGCGATTAAGCCTGTGCTCCAGCGGGTCTTCGTAATCTTCCGTATCATCATCATATTCGGACTCAGCATAGACCATTTCCTGGGGAACCCACTGTTCATCCAGGACTTCTTCGGTCATATCTTGATAACGGCGGGGAGGAGCGTAGGTCTGAAGAGCTCTTTGGCCACGGGTAGGATAGCGATTGCTAAAAAGAGTGCTATCTTCCTCATCCTCGTAAAGATCCGGTTCATTTTGCGGCATGTCGTAGAAATCCAACTCATCCTCCACTCCTTCGTTTAAGCTGCTGGAGTGGCTACCATTGGATTTACTGTTGAGGATGCTTTTGCGCATCAACTGGCGCGTACGGCGCAGATCGGGGCGCGGAGCCAGAGGTGCACTCTGGCGGCTAATTCGGCTATTGTCCCGGCGTGAAGACCAGTCTTCAAGAGAACCTGAAGACTCCAGGCGCTTCATCTCTAATTTCTGTTTGTTGTTTTGCTCATTCAAAGGATTATACTCATATCCATATTGTCTACCCGGGCTCTTGCGGTATGTTCTGCGCTCAAATTGGTCTTTGGCCATAAGCTCCTTAAGCTCCTTCCTCCCAGTTTCGCATCATGCGATCACTTCATCATATTGACGATCAAATTGCGATCCACGTGCTAAGCGTATCTGTGTTGCTGCTCCCGTTTGTATGCCGGTTATCCTGTGTTCTCTCTATTATACATTCTTTTTTATGGATGATCATCTGGTATGCTACGTAAATGTCCTGTGTAACGACAAACGATGATGTAGTTTAGCCTCAATAATAATTGATTGCAACAAAATTAGGACATTTAGAGCACGCTTTTATTGTAACATATTGCTTTATCAGTCAGCAAATGATCTGAGCCATGCACTTCGCTGCCGGAAGGCGTTTGAGAAGGCAGGAAGAACGTTGCCAGAAACGATCAAACCCGAAGCTTTCCAATGCTGGCTGCTTAGAAAGTCTTCAGTAGGCGCGATAGCACCGTTGGGAAGTGTCTTGTAATAGCTGCCATCGATAATAGCGGATAATCAGGCAGAGAAAAAAGGCCACGTGGCTCTAAACTACCAGTAATGGCTATAGCTAGATCAAGCTATGCTATAATGTATCCGATATTTTGTTAGAAAAGTACGTATTTCAGCTTTGTTCCAGAAAATACAAGGGCGCGTGTCTTTTCCGGTAGGAGGGAAGATGCCGGCGCACCTCAGCTACGAACATTCTACTGGAACGTGGATATGAGACGGTCAGGAGTACATCTGCTATGTCCGAGTTGCCGCAGAAACAGCTACCACTGGTGGCATGTGTCACAGTTGGCCTTTTTGAAGAAAACTGCTACTTATATGCCTGTCCCGAGACCCGCGAAGCTGTGATCATAGATCCAGGCGATGAGGCCGAGCAGATTTTAGCACGAATTCAAGAACTGAAACTCGTCCCCAAATATATTATCAATACCCACGGACACATTGACCATATCGGGGCAATTGATGCCGTGAGCGAGGTCTATCCGGTACCATTAGCGATTCATCCAGATGATGTCTTTATGTATACCGACGTAGAAATGGCTCGCCGTTTTGGCAAGCAGCCTCCACTTGTGAAGCGCACTCCGGATATTTTGTTAAAAGAAGGCGATGTGCTAACGTTTGGCACCCTCAGCCTGGAAGTCCTTCATACCCCAGGCCATTCCCCCGGTAGTGTAAGTCTCATAAGTCGTCCCTATTGTATCTTCTCAGGTGACACGCTGTTCCGGCGTGGAATCGGGAGGACCGATCTGGTCGGGGGGAATTATGAACAGATTATTACGTCGATCGCAGAAAAGCTGTATGTTCAGGATGAAGAACTACAAGTGTTCCCCGGACATGGCGATCCTACCACTATCCTTGAAGAAAAACAGGAAAACCCTTTTGTTACCTTAATAGAGGAGTAATTGCGTGTCTATCATTTGTGTTATTGGCACCGGGTATGTCGGTCTTGTGACCGGCACCTGCCTGGCAGATTTAGGTAATCATGTAACGTGCGTTGATATTCTCCCTGAGAAAATTGAGCGTTTGAAGCGCGGCGAGATGCCAATCTATGAGCCAGGCTTACAGGCACTGGTAGAACGAAATGTGCGATCTGGTCGCCTGCGATTTACAACCAGCTATGAAGAGGGGCTGGATGCTTGCGATTTCGTGTTTATCGCGGTAAACACCCCAACCGGAAACAGCCAGGGAAGCGCGGATATGCGCTATGTAGAGAGCGCGGCTAAAAGTATTGCTCAGGGACTGGACCACAAGGCGATCATTATTAATAAGAGCACCGTGCCCGTCGGAAGCGGCGACGTCGTCACAAGAATTGTGCGCCAGAACCTGAAGCGTCCCGATGTGAGCTTCGCCGTCGTATCGAATCCCGAGTTCCTGCGCGAAGGTTCAGCCGTAAAAGACTTTATGTATCCTGATCGCGTCGTCCTGGGATCTTCGGACAAAGACGCCGCTGGCCAGGTTGCAACCCTGTATCTGACCCTGCGTGCCCCAATTGTGATTACCGATCTCTACACCGCTGAAATGATCAAGTACGCCTCCAATGCCTTCCTTGCGACAAAGATCTCCTTCATTAATGAGATTGCGCAGATCTGTGAGCGCCTCGGTGCTGACGTTAAAGAAGTTGCCGCTGGTATGGGCTACGATAAGCGCATTGGCCGGGCCTTCCTCGATGCTGGCCTGGGCTACGGTGGAAGCTGTTTCCCCAAAGATGTGCGTGCCCTGACGCATATGGCCGACGAAGCTGGCCTGCATCCTCAGATGTTGCACGCCGTCATGGAAATCAACCATGACCAGCGCCGCCATGTGGTTAACAAGCTGACCTCGATTCTGGGTTCGCTGCGCGGCACGACGATTGGCGTGTTGGGTCTGGCCTTTAAGCCCAACACCGACGATATGCGTGAGGCTCCTGCAATCGACATCATTCGCTGGGTAACGAGCCAGGGAGCGATCGTTAAGGTTTTCGATCCTGTGGCAATGGAAACCGGTCGCGAAGCGTTGGTTCGTGAGGGTGTCCACATGGATGCCGTGACATTTGTTGAGGGTCCATACGAAGTTGCTCAGGATGCGGACGCCCTGGTCCTTGTGACTGAGTGGAAAGAGTTCGTTGAACTGAATATGCTCAAGGTCCACAGTTCAATGCGTCGTCCAGTATTGATTGATGGTCGCAACGTGTTTGAGGTCTCCGAAATGAATCGGATCGGCTTCATCTATCGTGGCCTCGGTCGGGGAACAATGCCTGCCCCGACCATCCTGCCTCCGACTGATAGCACCAGCGAGGTTAAGGAAGCCGAGCAGCGGCCTCTTCTAGAGGAAGTGAATGGCGATTAACGACGAGCAGGATACGCTTCCGCTCCTCTTTACGCCGCTTGTCAGCCAGTCTGGGCAATCGTTGCCCGACTGGCTG
>DASSXK010000596.1:0-3820 GCA_035703945.1 Ktedonobacteraceae bacterium
GAGTGGTGTCGCGAAATCGAAGACTGCATCAAACTGCTGGCTCCCTTGCGTCAGCATCCAGGTGTTGAATCTGCGGCGCTGCTCTTGCTGTTCGGAAGTATAGCCACCGGGTAAAATCGTTGTTCCAAAAACGCGCTGATAGCTTGTTCGGGCCCGCTTCGCTACCTGCTTGAAAGACTCGATCAAGCTATCGGCCGAAACGCCAAGGCGCAGATCGTTTGAGCCAATATGCAGAATTAGATCCGTTGCGCCTGGCTGGCCCAACACATCCCACTCCAGCCGTTTCTCGCCAGCATCGCCGAACAGGAAGGGTGGCATACCCATCTCCGTGAGCTGGGAAATCTCGGATGAGGTCAGTTGATTCCCTGAAATACCCGCATTGATGACTGACATCGCTCGTGCGCCATTGGCCTCTTGCAGACGGCGTGCCAGGTAATCGGGCCAACGCGTGTTGGTGTTGAGTGTTGAGCCAAAACCATCTGTCACAGATGAGCCGATCGCGACAACGGCATTGAGTGGCGTGCTGGGCAGGACATCCAGGCCGCTAATCAGCCACCAGGAGGAGGTCAGCAGGGGATAGATCAGGAAGGCTGCCTCTGCCGGAAATTTGGTAAAGTCGCCCTGGCCTGAAACATATGAGGTTTGTTGGGCACTCATGTGTCCCGTAATACTTTCGCCCTCGGCCAGAAAGAAGGTGATAGCCAGATTGGTCAGTGCTTCAACCCGAAAGGTTGCTGGATCGCTGACGATCTCTTGTCCCGGCTCTATTCTCACCGTCGATTGTCCACCAAACAACACCGGACTGGATTCTGTCGGAGCGATTGGATTGCTGGAGACCTGTCCTACAGAGATCGACTGGAGCGTGACGGGTGCATTTCCATAGCGGTTGGAGAGGCGCAGGCGAACCTGTTCTCCACCAGCATGGATGTGGATGATCTGCTTTAACGTACGACCACTCAGGTTGGCCGAGAGCATCTGCACTGGCGCGGCATACCAGGCCCCGACCCAACGGGGAGCGGTAGGATCAGTGAATTGCTGGGCACTCATGTCTCTTTCCAAACTCATCTAAAAATCTCTCCTTTGAAATACCTACCTTGTTTCTATGGAAAGTATATCGTCGATCGGGGAGAATATCCAATCATGATTCTGCTTTGAAGCATGATGCCTTGAATATTCTTTAAGAGATTTCGAGTTTTTTGAGATCATGTAATATCTCTTCCACCACCCTGTTCGGAAGCTTTAATATGCCAGAGATTTTATCAACGCTGCGTTTTCCATCTACTAACCCCAGGACACGTCTATGGTTTCGCGGCCAGAAATCCATCTCACTCTGATCGACGAACTGGTGGCGTTGTGGAATCGCCCCTTCTTTGACCGGGGGAGGCGTTGGAGTTGGACGTAAAGGCTGTGTGGTTGGAGTCGGGATAGCGGCAGGCATTTTCATTGCATAAGGAGGCTGTGGCGTTGGCATGGGAGCCAACGCACCTGTTGTAATTGGATGAGAAGGCGGTGGTGGCGTGCGAACAATCGCGGAGAAGCGGGAATGGATCATGGCATAGGTCTCCTGGGGCGAGAGTGCCTTCAATTTCCAGGCAAACTCGCTTTGATTGCAACCGGTCAGCCACTGCATCGCCTCCTCGTTAACCAGCAAGACTTTTCCGTCCGAATTATTAGAGATATGGCTGGCCACAACTTTTCCTCCAACGCAGTACAGGTGTGCCTGCCATCTTCGGTCTGGTTGTGTGGCCTTCATCTCTAACAATTCAGCGATTACGATGCCACTTTGTCGTGACATGTTCAATATCCACAATAGGCTTGTTAAGTCGTTGACATTCACGACGCTTCCCTATGTCCTGCTGAGCGAAGTCTCGGCCTTTTGAGATGGCTGATCTGCTCCTTTGAGCATTTCTGTACTGATAATCTCATAGGCCTGGCTCCAGGCTGTTTTCATATCAGGTGTAAAGGCCTGCCCGAGTTTATCCTGGAAGGTTTGGATGAGCAGTCCCCCGACGATTGGATAATGTTCTGCCTGCGCCCCATATCGGCTATGGCGAGATCCCAATGCATGGATAATTTCGGTTAAGTTTTCGCCACGTTCAACCCCGGCAATCACAACTGCCAGCGTGGCAATTAAAGCGGATTCTTGCCGACGCATACCTTCCTCGGTGGCGGCGAAAAGAGCACGGGTCTGAGGATATTGCGTAAATAACAGGGTATAAAAATGCCGGGCAAATTCCTCTTTACGGGGCGTCACGAGGCCAAAGCTCTCTTTGAGCAGGGCCGGATTCATTGCCAATTCTTTTTCTCCCGCTTTTACTTTAATGTGGCCGCTGACTAACAATTCGTAAATGATCTGCTCTACCTTTTCAGTTGGCTTATGAAGCAGTCGGGAAATCCTTTCGATCGTGCGATCACCATTTGCCAGCCAGAATACCTGTCTGTAAACCCTCTTCCATGAGGTTGAGAAGGCAGCATACATGGTTGTTAACTTTCCAGAATGCTCTGTCCGATTTGGGACAATAGTCCGCTGCTGAGTCATTGTAACCCCCTTGGTCAGGTAATGATGTAAATGGTTGTTCTTTCGAATTGTCTATTGTGGTCGTAAGTATAGTTATTTTTGGGGAATCATCAGTTTTCTGGTACTTTTGTTGAATAGAATAGCCCGAACTCATTTCCAGTGCATTTTTACCTGTGATCTCATACTGAACAGCTTATCCAAGCCAATACCCTGAGTTTACATAACGTTGAAAGATCTCTCCTGCAATCCTCCTCTTCTGTCATATTCCTCACCTTATCAGTGTATGCTTGCTGGAGCGTTTGGGCGGATGTTTTGGCTCGGTCAGGTGCCGGCTGCGCTTTGGATAGAGGCTGCTCTAGCCGCAATTTATCCGTAGTCAGTGTTGAAGGTCCCAATGTGGTGAGAGAGACATACCAAAAAAATTGGATAGAACCTGTGCGCTTGCCAGGCAAGGTGTGCTAGGCTTTTTTTACTGGATAATGCTCAGACTTTTCCAGTAAAAAGTCTGACAATCTGAGAAAAGGAAAGTCCTTTGCTCATAAGCACCTGCGAAACAGCAAAAGGGGTGGCTCGATGGTTATTCATTCACTATCTTTTGGGCAGCAACAGGCACGAGAACGTTGGAATACACGTGAAAGTGGGGCTGCCTTTGATCGCAAGAAATTTCCATATCTCACCCGGCAAGCGCAGGATTTCCTGATGCAACAGTCTTTTTGCGTGATAGCCGGTTCGGGACCCGATCGGGAGCTGGCTGGTTTGCTAGCGCCGGGTCGACCAGGTTTTGTACAGATCCTGGATCAATCTACATTTGTGTTTCAGCTTGAGCGCCAATTTATGCCCGCCCGTCTGTTAGAGGGTCTTTCCCAGACGTTAGAGCATGGAGTGTCTGAGCAGCTTGCCTTTTGTTTTATCTGTCATCCTACCCGCGAGCGGCTGTGTGTGCAGGGAAGCGCTTCTCTGCTGACTAGCAATGGACTCAATCGCCTGTCTTCGCATGCTCCCTTTGAACAGATGGAGGTTCGGGTCCAGGTACGTGAGGCCTTCTTCCATTGCACCAAATATATTAAGACACGTGTGGCTGGCCTGACCAATCCCATTGATCCCTTTTTAGAGGAAGCTCGCTCTTCCCAATCTGTTCTGGATTCCAGTATGACAGCCCTCACAGCCGAGACACGAGCCTTTATTCAGAAGCGCAGCCTGTGTTTTCTCTGTACAAGAAATGCTCAAGGGCTGACTGCCATCAACCATCGTGGGGGTGCCCCCGGTTTTCTCGTGACCGTTCCACCTGAGGAGAGTACATCA
>DASSXK010000667.1:0-6460 GCA_035703945.1 Ktedonobacteraceae bacterium
CAGAGATCCCTGGCGCTCGCGCAAGGTCGCGCCATAGATAGAGTGGCGGCTCTCCAGTCCAACCCGCCGCCCAAGCATAATATGCATTGACTCCAGTTGCTTTCGGGCTGCGGCTTCGGCACTGCTAATCGCCGCCTGTCCAAAGGAGACGCCCAGTGGCTTGACCCGCTCACGCAAAGAATCCTGCAAGTGTCGTAAGGCTTCCCGCAGGGCTGCCTGCCGCTCACGCTCCTCCGCAATCTTTTTATGAGGATTATGTAGCTCATAGTCTTCCTGGCGCTCGATTGCAGCCTGTTTTCGAACAAGCAAGGTATCCAGGGCATCCTCATGCACCTTCGACTGCGCTTGAAGTTCCGCAATCGCCTCCAGGCGACTGCTCAGGGTCACTAACTCGCGCTCCGCATCCTTGATAGCAGCTTCGATCAACGTCTCAAACTCGCTGCTGCTCGCCAGGATACCACTGTTGGAGGTATCGAAACTCGGAACCGGCAGCCCTTCGGAGCTAGCAAGCGACCGAATTTCATCTTGAGCCTTCGTCAGCGCATTCTTATTATTGCGCAGGCGAGCCTCGATCTCATTCCAGCCTTCTTTGCGGCGTTGTTCATCCAGGCGTCCCCACTCTTTACGCAGGGCAACCACCGTTTCCTTCTTCGCATTGATCTGGTTGCGGGTTTCAGCGGTACGGGTTCGCAGATCATTCATCTGCTCCTGAAGTTCCGCAACGCTCTGATCTGAAGCCGGCTCAGGCAGGCTCTCCATTACCCGCTGGCCCTCATCGACTGTGTTAGGAACAGTCCCACCCAGAGCCCGAATCTCATTCTCGGCTCTGGCCAGTGTCTCATGAGATCCACCCATACGTACAGCGGCTTCGCGGGCCGCGACCATCGTGCTCACCTGATTCTGGCCGTTGTTATATTCCTGATCGACTTCTTTTTTGCGTTTGTTAGCAAGCCGGGTTTGCTGAGCAGCCCAGGCAGCACCGCCGATCAAAATCAGGGCCAACATGATCAGGACAAATCCTATCAGGCTATTTCCAGACGAGAAGAGCGCGATAGCTCCAACCAATAGAACAATGGCTATCACGGCCAGGGCCACCGTAAAGATTCCATTGATCATCATTTTCTTGCGGGCTTCTTCCACCCGTAAGCCAAGCTGGCCCTGCTGCTCATGGGCACTGCGAACTTTCTGCTCCGCCACTGCCAGATTCTGGGAAAGACCTTTTAAACGCTGCCAGTCTTCGAGTTGACGACGAATACAGACCTGGCGCCAACGTTCATCCAGCTCTTCAGACTGCTTCAGGACATCTTTGGAATCTTTTTCGGTCTGTGCTAGATCTTGCTCGGTCTCCTTAATATCCTTGAGAACCTTCTTGATCTGAGAACTATTTTCCTCGGCCAGTCCCTGGTGCATGATGCCCTGTCCATATTGATCTTCCAACCTGTGCAGGGCTTTGAGACGAGCGGAAATAGTCTTCAAATGTGCCAGACGATTCGCGATCCGAGGCTGTTGTCGCTTGTGGTTATCCTCGATCTCGTGCTGGGCCTGCGTCATCTGATCAATGTTATGGCGTTCGCTGCTGACCTGTTCATCAAGCGCTTCTAACATGCTCCGGAACTCGTCGTATTCCCGAACTCCCTTCTCAAGATCTTTAATGGAATTCACGGAATCCAACAGGTCTGAAGCCATCCGCTCCAGGGTTCCAAAGGAGCGGATCAGGTCTCCCAGATCTTGCACCCGCTTCTCAAGCGCAGGCAACTCCTCACGCTCGTGGCGTTCCAGGTCGGCGATCTGGCGTTCCAGGTCAGGGATCTCACGCTGGGCTTCAGCGATCGCATCGTAGGCATCGATGATCTCGCTGAGAACGAGATCGGCTTTTTTCAACTGTTGTAGACGCTGTTGGCGGCTTTTCAAGATATGACGTTTGCGCTGGAGCTGCTCAGTCAAACGAACCTGATCCGCAATATCAACCTCTTGCTGTTGCATCTCATCGAGATCTTCCACAATCGTCAGGGCATCCAGCGAGGTCTCGGCCTCGTTCAGGGCGGCACTTAGCTCTGGCAGACGAGACTGAATCTCCGCCAGTTTAAAACGCTCGATAGCTCTGGCAAGAAGCTGCTCGTCTTCATCGGCCAGAGTAAACCCGCTGGCAACGCGGGTCAGGTCCTCCAGACCCAGCAATTTGCGCAGGCTTGCCTCGCGCTCGGTTCCGCTGAGAACCTCCAGACGCGTCAGCCCTTTTTGCTCAATGAAACTGGAATTGCGCAGGGTTTTTCCATCCAGATCATTTAAAGTGGAGATGATACGTTGATTCGCTGTTTCAATATCGGTGATCGGCTCCTCATCGGGCAGACCGAGCGAGCGAATCTGAAGCGCAACCTGCTGGCCCTGACCACGCTCAAGCGTGCGAGCAATCGTCAACTCCTGGGCACCGACAGAAAAGGTCAGTGTCACTGAAGCTGTTGTTGCGCCATATAAGATCAAATCATCAAACGAGCGCCCTTCCCGTAAGGAAGCAAGGGGTTCACCATAGAGGGCAAAATAAATACTTTCAAACAGAGTTGATTTGCCCGCCTCATTTGGCCCCTGAATCAAGATGCTGCCACGTTGAGGGAAATGCAGATTGACCTCTCGTAAGAGTCTGAAACGTTCGACCGTTAAATGTTTTAGAATAAACATGGATACACTCCGTTCACAAGCAAAAGGGCGGTCTCATCGAGAAAAACCATTTTACCTTTTGCCTTTCACCTCGTCCAGGGCTGACAATAACTCTTCCCGTGTCGCTGCAAAGCCACGCTTCTCTGATTCATCGTCTGTGGCAGCTATCCATTCATCAACCATCGCCACTAGCTCGGCACGTGGGGAAAAGCGCTCACCAGTCTCAATAGAAACGGTTTCTTGCTCAGGCAAGAGCGAGAGGGTACTATCATCGATTGCCAGGGCGAAACAATTTTGTTCGCCATAGTGTCGAATCTGATTCAAGTCCAGTTGGTGATATTGACTGCGTGTCAATTCGCCTTCCAGGCGCAACTGCACCATTGCTTCAGGGGTACACAATGGACGCAAACGTTCCAGGATAATCTCGGTAGGAGCAGTGGGCTGCTCATCATTGGCTGATTGTTCGGGCCAGAGTTCAGTGGCCTGCAACGTCAGGCGATGGACCGGCGCAGCCTCCAATGAGATATGCTTACACCAACGAATTCCATCGGCAGCCAGGCCCAGAAACACAAAGCCTGGATTGCTATCAAGGTCGCCAAACTCGATACGCTGGGTTGAGCCAGCAACCACAACTTCACATTTACCGACCCGGAAATGCTCATACTTATGTTGATAGCCAACCAGCAGGTAGCGAATCGCCGGTTGATCCTGGATACTTTGACGGCTAACCAGCGCCCGTGTATCCAGCAGAGTAGAACCGCTCGTCAAGCCTTCAAGAGCGGCATGTAACACCATGATAGGAACATCGACCCGCTCAAAAGGACCCTCCAGGCGCACCCTGGAGAGAATGTCGCCCTCTTGCCCGGCAAGCACACCCAGACCGCAAATACCGACCTGGACACCATGAAGCGTTAAAATTACTGGCTCAGGCTCCAATGGCTGCTGAGATTCGAACATCTCCGCCTGCGTCTCGCCGCTGGTCTCAATCCCTGGCTGGGGGGGGAAATAGTGAAGCGCTCCCAGTCGAGCATAACTCATTTGAGGAGCCGGCAGGTCTTCATCCTTTGAACCATATCCGGCAAGAGGAGTATCATGTACACCGCCCAGGGCAAAAGTACGTACACCGGCTTGTTTCAACTGAGCCAGGCGAGCGGCAACAAAACTGCGATCACGTTCAAGTGGAACAGGCGTATCAAACAAATCTCCGGCCTGGATAAACAGGTCAACGCCTTGCCCAAGCGCAAAATCCGTTGCCTGCTGAAAAGCCCGCCGAAGTCTCTGCTGCCGCTCTTCCAATTTACGTGGGTTCTGGCTAAAAGCAGTGTCTCCTAGATGATTATCCGAGGTGAGCACTACAGTGATAATGTCACTGTTCTGTTGTTCTTCTTGATCAGAGGCTGGGTCATTCCCCAAGCTCCCCTCCACGTGATGCTCTGTCATATTGCTACTTCCATAAATATTTTTGCTTGCTACGACATGCCGATTCCTACTATTATAAAAATGCGAAGTTATATGAAGGATTAGCTATTTCTACTCAAGTTGAGTCTATCACAAACTTAGAAGATTACAAACCTGATAGGGCAGAATAAGGGACTATTTGGTAAAGATACGCCTTGCGGTCGGGTCTTTTGCCCTATCAAAACCGTACAAAAGTACTGCTTATTTCGCTAGCGTGGACACAGGTTAACCTCACAGATTACTATAATATGTAAATGTTTAACGCAAAACATTCTATGCTAAAGTATCTAGAGGCAAGCCATGCATAGAAAGCTTAGTAATTTACGTAGTATAGTGGTAATACCACAATTTTATGTAGTAACGTACAAGCCCTTTTAAAAGTGTACATACGTTAAAGATACGCAGCATTACATGGGCAGCTATCTGTTTTCGAATCCAAATATACTTGCACAGCGCGTTCACAGCAGGCAATAGTGTTGGCCTTTTCAACAGGCCATTCACCAACTCAGGGTAAGCAAACGGCTGCTGTTGTTTGCGTCAGCTAGTAATGGGGGAGACAGTATCTGGGAAAAATTATGAACTCTCAATACGCAGGTTTTAAGTGGAGAAAAGTGGTGGGTGCATTACCGTTTAAGGGAGAGCGGGAAAGCCGGCGAATATTGCTTTCCTTTGTCAATAGTATTAAAGAACGCGACATTGTTACGTTCGAACATTCCCGGCGCGTTGCAACGTATGCTCAGCGCGTGGCTCGCTACCTTGGTTGGAGCAGGCGCGAAGCACATGATCTGGCTCTGGCAGCTCTTGTTCATGATCTGGGAAAAACCTGGATCGGGAACGACATTCTCCTGAAGTCTGGCTCACTCTCAGATGAGGAGCGACGAACGATGGAACGTCATCCGGTGATTGGGGCCCGTATTCTCATCGGTTGCGACGTTCACCCCTTCTATGTTGAAACGGTTCTTTACCATCATGAGGCCTGGGATGGTCATGGATACCCCACAGGGCTTCAGGGCGAGGAGATTCCACTCAGCGCTCGCATCTTGACTATTGCTGACGTTTACGATGTATTGACATCTCAACGTCCCTATAAGGCTCCGCTTTCACAGGATGCCGCTCGCGAACGATTACTTCTCGGTTCAGAGGCAAGCTTTGATCCAGCTATTGTGCGCGCTTTTCTTCATTTGCTGGACAGCTATCCTGATTTTACGGTCCCTCAACGCCTCTGCGCCATTCCACCGAAAAAGAAGTTCTACAATATTCAGCGCTATCAAGAAAGTTTAAAAGAAATCAGCTAATCTATCCGTCAGCAACGTGGGTGAACTTGTAGCAGCTCTTATCGCAGCAATCAAAACTTTTCTGTATTCTTTCCTTGCTACAAATGAGCCACATTGCTAACCACATATAGTGTTGATCACATATATAAAGAGATTAGCGAGCAATCGAGCGTAAATCAAAGACCGGGCCATCGCGACAAAGCAGCTTTGGGCCTGCTGCTGTCCCTATTCCACACATCAGGCAAGCACCACTGGCACAGACCAAAGGCTGCAAGAGCGTTCCTTGCGCAAATTGTTTGCCTCGCAGGCGCTCGTATTTCTGGTACAACGTCCGCGAGGTTTCCTGCTCAAGGCTGCAATAAACGGCATCGGCCCAACCAAGGTATTCGTCCAAGGCATCAATCAAACTTTGCTCGCGTCCACGTTCGCTCTGTTCTTCGGCCGTCAGGACACGGTATTCTATTTCGGGCGAAAGCAGAGCTGGTGGATACCCTGTTCCCTGGGGATCGGCCCGGCAGATCATCGTAACTGCCAGCTCTTCCTCCAGGGCTTTCGCAGCCAGCAAAGTCAGCGAGGCAAAGCTCTGCTCATCCCCCACCAGCAGAGCATTTCTGGTTGTCGAGCGTATCCCCCAACCGTGACCCAAAGGACCCAGCAGATCGATCTCCGCTCCCGGCGGTTGCTGCGCCAACCAGCTACTACCACGCCCCAGTCGATGGACCAGCAACGTGCAGGTTCCTCGCCCACGCTCGGCCCCGTGCAGAAAAAATGGCCGCCGAAGCAAGGGATCACTACTGCCAGCAGGACTACAGCGCACCATACAATAGTGTCCCGGTTGAGCGGCTTGCGCCAGTTGGGGCGCGTACAGCTCAAGCAGATGAATTCCAGGTTGAATTTCTGTGTTCGTCCGCACCGCAACCAGAGATAAACGCACTGTCGTCCTTATCCTTTGCTTCAAGTAAACGTAGCTACATGGTATGGAACCGCTTTAGAGGACCATCCGTAGGAAATCACGAGTCCGATCGCTCTGGGCGTTCTCAAAGAGCTGTTCAGGTGGCCCTTCCTCAACGATC
>DASSXK010000677.1:0-7535 GCA_035703945.1 Ktedonobacteraceae bacterium
GATCGAGATAGTTTTCCCACAGATGAAAGCGTAACAGGCAGCGTTCAGTATCAAGACAAAAATAACCTGCCTGTTGTCCATTCGCCTGAATTTCCCAAAAACTTGCTTCGGGAATAATCGCGCTTGCCCACATCCCATCCATGGGAGCCGTGAGCGTGGGCAAGTACGCCTCGCTAAGTTGTTGGATCGTCGTGGATTGCTCAAGTTGGAAGCATGTCAACATAAAAATAGAAATCCTTTTTATTGGAAGATACGATGCCAGACCAAAATTATAGCAGAACTGGCTTGTTTCAGCATCATACAGCGTTCTGCTATTTGTTTAGCTTGCTTCGCATGTATATTCATGAGATAAAGATGATAGCATCATATGTTAGCGTAAAGGAGCTACTCTTTGACCTCGAATAATTCATTTCTGTATCAGAAGGATTTTTTTGTAGTACAACTGGCCCTGGCGCAAAAAATAGCTGACATTCTTCAACAGCCGCTTGAAAAGATCGTTTTGCGCTATACTGCGTTTTATCGTATTTTTGGGCTGGATTGGAGTTTTGATCCCACTAACCCTGTTTGGGAAGCCTATATTAATGGATTGCAGTTTTCTACTGCTAAAGTCGAGTATACCTATGAATATTATCTTCAACGCTACCCCTCTATTCCTACCTCGGTCGAAGAACAAGCACATTGGGGGTGCTTTGCCTATGATTACGATGCAGAGACCAGAAAAATAAGATTGCACTTTGGAGACTATGATCAATCTGAACATGGACCCCTCAGTCATCTACGAATAGCCCAACGCAAAGAGGAATTACGCGCGATGTTTTGGCATATTCAAAACAATCATCCTGAGGCCTTATCTGTCGTAGGTGGATCATGGCTCTATAACTGGGAATCGTACACGCGTCTTTTCCCACCGTCTTTTTCACAGACAGCCAGACCAAGGGAAATGCCTTCCCTGCAAGGTCGGGCAAGTTGGAATCAATTATTACGGAGAGGTTGGCGTGTACATCCAGATTCTATGGTTTTCTTTTTGCAGAAGGTCAGCCAACTTGAACGCGTGGAAGATTATCCAGGGTGCTTTCCATATGCAGAACTATGGACCGAAGCTCCCATATCCATATTTTATGAATTCTATGGGTAACTGCCCAGATACTAGCTTTGCAATTCCAGTATCTCATCGCAATTTCATTCTATATATGAAGGGAAGTTACTACACCTATGTCTTATCAACGCAACGATAACTACGCGATCATTCCTGATGCCAGTGGCCAACGGATGCTGCTTTTGCAAGAAGAGGTTGGTTGGAGCCTTCCGCGTCATGCGGCCACCTTGCCAGATGAGATAAATGCGACGATGCTTGCGAGCCTGGGATTCACAACCTTTGTCCTTTTCTGCATCTATGATCGCTATCAGGATGGAGAGTATGAAGAGCAGCATCGGGTCTATGTTTTGGATAATCTTAGTCCCCGCGTTGCTTTACCTGCGAATGGACGTTGGATTGATCAAACCGAACTTGCGAGCCTTTCGCTCGCGATTCAGGAACATCGTGCTGTGCTGGAATCCTGGTTTACCGAGGGTAACGATAGCCAGTCAGTTGTGTTGAGGCCGCCGTGGATGCGTCCAGGTTGGTTTTCCGGAGTTGAAGCCTGGATTGATAGACAGCTTGCGTCTCAAGGTGAGAAGCGGATCGCACCCATCAGGCAAGTAGCTGCTCAACGCTGGTCGAGTGTCTTGCAAATTCAATCAACAGCCGGAGTTTTGTATTTTAAGATGCCCGCCTCTATTTTTGAGTTTGAGCCAGCTTTAACGCAGTTGCTTGCTCGACTTGTCCCCGATTTTGTGCCTCGGCTGCTGGGGGTTGATCTCGATCGTTACTGGTTATTGATGCGTGATGAGGGGCCAACGCTCCGCACGGCCTGGCGTGAGCCTGTTCATATGGAAGAGGCGTTTCGTTTATATGCCAGGATGCAAATAGGCCTGATTCCGCATGTTGAGGAGATTGAGAAGACCGGAAGCCCGGATTGGCGCTTGCCTCAGATGCCACATCTGTACGAGAACCTGCTTGCCCGAACCGATCTGCTTTTGCTGGATGAGCCCGGCGGTCTGACGTATGCGGAGTATGAGCGGTTGCTGGCTCTGGCGCCCCGACTTAAAGAGATCTGTACTGAACTGGCAAGCTACCGGGTGCCTGAAACCTTGCAGCATAATGACCTGCATAGCAATAATCTGACCTACAACGGCGAACGTTATACATTGATCGATCTTGCCGAGTGTATCCTGGCCCATCCTTTTGGGTCGCTATTTTCCTCGTTGCGCAGTGCCAGAAACCGGTTAGGCTATGATGATCAAACGATTGAACGTCTGCGAATGGTTTATCTTAGCGAGTGGCTTGCCTACGAGCCAATCGAGCGGCTTGAGCGGGCTTTTGCACTTGCTCAATGTTTGGGTGCTCTGTATCGGGCATTGCTCTGGCAGATGGTTCAGGCTGAAATTGCCCCCGAGGAGCGACGGATGAATTATGCGGATATGCTTCCTTCCTACTTGCGAGATTTCCTGGAGATGGCGTAACTGACTTTACTTGTTGTGCCTTTGTATTCAAGGGAAGACAGTTCCCTTGTGCCCTTTGCTGGAAAGTGATAGGTGGTTATCCTTGACAAATTGAATAGCAATATGTTATATATTTAATATTATATAGCACATTGCTATAGAAATTGTGTTAAAGAAAGCGGTGTCTCTTCTCGTTGAAATAACGGATAGCAATTCGGAAAAGCTTTTACTCTCAAGCAGAGGATGGAGGCGACTATGACTCACAATGCACAGTGGAATCCCTATGGAGGGAGTGGCTCCATCATATTGGCGGTCGTATTGTTGCTTATCACGGGCGTTTTGATAGCCTCAGGGCTTCGATTAGATCATAGGATAGAAGTTAAAAGGCCTGGAATGTTTATCAGCCTTGCTCTCGTAGGGATATGGATTTTGTCTGTGATAATGTTTCTGGTTGCAGCTACTATGTATGGGCTTGCAGATAAAGATCAGGGGATTCGTTTCACCGGGCCGATGAATCCCATTGCTCCAGTGACATTTATCTCAGGCATATTTGCCTTTTTTGTGATCGTGTACCTGGCGCAACGGCGCGGACCCTGGATCGCTCTCGTGAGCGCGATTGTTGGGACGATAGCTGCGCCGCTGATCTTTGAACTCCCATTTGATCTGATCGTGATGTGGCGAACATTTCCTCCCGACCCTGGAGTAGCGTATACCTTGCTCTTCTTTTTACCCCTCTTTCTGATAGAGATCATAAGTTTTATGATGCTTACATTCTCACCTATTATGAACTTGTCGAGGTATAGCCTGTTTCTTTTGGGGGGCATGTTTTTTATTTTCGCTGTTTGGGCGTTGTTTGGCTTTGCCTTTCCGTCATCTCCGCTACCAGTTGTGTTTAATGTGATATCTAAAATCCTGGCATTTGCGACTGCTGTTTCACTCTTCCTTCCGGGTAAAAAATCTGAACAGCTATTATTGAGCTGAAATGCTGTTTTAGCCCGTCCCCGTGCTCAACGCAAGCAAAAGGGACGGGCTAAAACAGCATCTCAGCCAGCTTGAAATAAGCCTTAGCGCCAGAGCGATGTTGCCTGATCTATGATGCGGCGGCCTTGTTCGCGTCCGATTTTCGCCAGGCGTTCGCGCAGCGAGGGGTCCAGCATATTTCCTCCGACCGAGGCCAGTGCGGAATTCATGGCTTTATCGGGATGGATGATCTCAACCCTTGCTCCCTGATGGCGCAACTGTGTCACCTGGGTATCAAGCTTCTCCACAAGCACAAAAGGAGTTTCGGGCGTAATCACAAGTACGCGCTCGAAGCCGGCTGCGATATCGGCGTTCTCATTCGAATAGACCCCACCGTCCATATAGCGAAGGCCGCCGATCGTCACGGGAGGCCAGATGCAGGGAACGGCGCAACTGGCGGCGACGGCATCAACGAGATCAACGCCCGTGTCACGGGTGAAGACGTGTCGCTCGCCGCTTTGTGTATCGACCGCGATGATTTCCATGGCGATTTCGGGCCAGCTATGGACTGGCAGGCGCGAGGCAATTACTTCGCGTCGTTTCGCTTCCGAGACCGTGGGAATTGTCAGGGCCAGGGCTCCGATGCGTTGCAGAATCTCGGTGCTATCTCTGGCCCCTTCCAGGGCGCGGGTGTAGTCGTCGGTCATCTTTTGAAGGTCCAGGTGGGCGGTGAGTTCTTTGGCTTGCAAGGCTGGATCAGCCTGTCGTTGAAATAGAGCCTCGAAAGAAAGGCCACTGGTAATCTGAGCCGCAACGGTTGCCCCCGCCGATGTACCCAGGAAGAGATCTGCATCACGAATATCAAGTCCTGCATCGGCCAGGCCAATAATGACGCCTGTTTCCCAGGCGATACCCGCCACACCTCCACCGCCTAATATCAAAGCGCGTTTTGTCATAAATTCTCTTACCTCCGAATTCCAATCCACATAAGTTTATCATATCGCAAAAGGTAGAGTATGAGGGGAGGGTTGCTGAACCAGTTGATGAATAGTAAAAGAAGCAATCGTCGCATAAGTATTTTGTAGCGTCGGTGGGATGCGAATTGATAATGATATTATATAGATCGGGGTGCAAATACGCAAAAAGAGGATGCCATATGGAGCAGAATTTTAATGATGTACAAGTGAGTTACGATCAGGTTGCCGAGGAGTATGCCTCCCATTTTACGGAGGAGCTGGGACATAAGCCGCTGGATCGAGCCTTGCTGAATCGCTTTGCCGAGGAGGTGCGGGGAGCCGGTCGTGTCTATGACCTGGGATGTGGACCTGGCCATATAGCTCGCTATTTGTCTGATCACGGTCTGTCTGTGGCAGGTATTGATCTGTCTTCCCAGATGATTGAAGCGGCTCGCAGGCTCAATCCAGGTATCGAGTTTCGGCAGGGCAATATAGCGTCTCTGCCTGTTGAGGATGAAAGCCTGGCTGGGATGGTGGCCTTTTATTCTTTAATCCATTTTCAGGAACCACAACTGTTTTCGGTCTTTCAGGAACTGTTTCGCGTCCTCCAGCCGAATGGGTTGCTTTTCCTGTCTTTCCACGAGGGTCAGGAGGTCAGGCATCTAGAAGATTTTTTGGGGAAGTCTGTCTCCCTCAATTTTTACTTCTTCGAACGTGCGAATATGGAGCGCTATTTGAAAGAAGTGGGTTTTGAGATTGAAGAAAGCCTGACTCGATCCCCTTATAGCGGGGAGGTTGAGACACAGCGGAGCTATATTATGGCGCGCAAAACGAGATAATGGGAATTGCCTTGTAATGGCAGGGCATCTGGAAAAACATAAATGACCTGCGAACTGGTATGTAACGAGCATAAAAAATACAGACCAGCTCGCAGGTTGGTTGAACTTCGGAGTCAGGCTTCTTAGGAATTGCCGCCTGAGTTATTTTCCGGCTCGGAAGGTTCAAGCTCGGTGAGAAAACCATTATCAATCAGTTGGTTGCGCTTGTCGGGATCAAGCGCCTGGAGGTGATGCAACATTTCAACGTGCTGCCTTTCCATTAACTGGTTGATTTTGAGGATCAGGCTATCCTGGTGATCGAGGTGTTCCAGAATATGCCGGATCTCTTCTTCGCCTTTGCAGTCGGTCTTATAGTCATTCTCGGCAGTCAGGCGATCTTTAGTCGACTGACGATTCTGACTCATCATCACGAAGGGGGCGGCATAAGCAGCCTGGAACGAGAGGGCGAGGTTCAACAGAATAAAGGGATAGGGGTCCCATTTCTGGATGAAAGCAGTCACATTTAAGATAATCCAGAGGGCCAGAATACAACTTTGTGTGATGATAAATGGCCAGCTTCCAACGGTTGAGGCCACTTTATCGGCAATGCGATCGCCGACTGAAAGTCGCTCATCCGCGACTTTATTTACATCAATAATTGCGGCTGGTGCATGATTGAAATGGGGAAAGTGGAAAGCCTGGGCGAAATCCCCGGTGTGGATATGTCGTCCAATATGTTGAGTGCTATTTTCTGTGTTAATTTCCATTGATTTGTCTCTCCTATTCTAGATGTATCAGGCCCTGGGCGATGGGCTGATGGTATTTACTATAAGTTTAAACGATCAATAAAACAAGAATTATGAGCTTTTTTGCCAGAATGGATGCAGACGAATACGCTGCTTGCTCCAATTCACTCCTTGTATATGCGATAATAGCGTTATTGATTTCCATGCAGATTAGCTTGTCTGCCTGCTGTCACGCTGCGTGGGTGACGGGGCGGTTAGTATCCGAAAGGACTCACCTCCTGATGTCAGATGTTGTCTTGCCTGAATCAGAAGCTTCCTCTTTAGAGGGCCGTGCCACTGCCAGCATGTTTGGGTTGGCTTTTGGAGATTCGTTTGGGGCGCGTACCGAATTCTTGTCTGTAGAAGAGATTGTGCGGCGCTATCCGCCTGCCGGCCCTGAAACCCTGACAGGCTTTCCGGCGAGCGTGACCGATGATACACAAATGGCATTGGCCGTTGGCGAAGCTCTTCTTGCTTCCAGTCAGCCTTATTCCGTTGCGAGTCTGGAAAAGCCCCTCCGCGAGGCCTTTATTGCCTGGTCTATCAGTCCAGAGAATAACCGAGCGCCCGGAACGACCTGCCTTGATGCTTGTTCGAGACTTGAGAAGGGGCTTAGCTGGCAGAAAGCAACGGTTATCCACTCCAAAGGCTGTGGGGCCAATATGCGTGTCGCTCCGGTTGGCCTGCTTCCGGTCGGCAGAAATGGGTTAATAGAGACAACACGGGCCGCGATTGCACAGTTTCAGGGAGCACTGACGCATGGTCATCCGACGGCCCTGGCGGCCTCTGATCTCACTTCGGCCGCTCTGGTTCTGTTGCAGTCTAATATGGCACTTAGCAAGCTTCCTGAGGCTTTGTTGGAGTATGCTCAGTCCCAGCGTACAATCTACCATGGGGATTGGCTCAGTGAATTGTGGAAACAAGCCAATGCCTCGACCCCTGAAGCATACATAGCGCAGGGTTGGGATGAGTGTATTGTGGCCCTCAAGCGTCTTGAGACTGCGCTGGCATGGCCAGATCGGCAAAGCGATCCTTGCCTGGCAACGGGGGCTGGCTGGATTGCGGAAGAGGCCCTGGCAACGGGTCTGTACTGTTTACTGCTCTATCCAGATGAGCCGGTGAAGGCCCTTCAGCGGGCGGCCACTACATCAGGAGATTCAGATTCAATTGCTTGCCTGACTGGAGCATTTGCGGGTGCTCGCTATGGGAAAGAGATCTGGCCAGAAAAGTGGTATGCTCAGATTGAATACGCCAATCGCTTGACACGGCTGGGAGATTTTCTGGAGATGGCATCGTAATGCTGTTTTGGGCCTTTAGTGCATGTCATGTTTTGCTGATCATGGATGCCCAAGCAGCACCTGCCCCAGCTCAGGGCTCCAGCTATGGCCGCTGGTATTGTTCCAGACAATTTTGAAGTAGTTGGTGTTGGTCAGATTATAAAAGGTGTAGATGTAGCGATTCCAGTCACCTTTAAT
>DASSXK010000010.1:0-4956 GCA_035703945.1 Ktedonobacteraceae bacterium
GATAAGCGTGATTGCCTGATCCACTACAAACGATCTCCAGGCCTGTCTGAAACTTTGCCAGACCGTTCGCCGAGGTTCTCGTGTTTGCACGGCGGCTCTCGCCACAGGGGCAGGGATCGCCTCAGCTTTCTTTGGCAATGCCACGGGAGGAATATTTTGAGGCCCTTCCTCAGATCGTACAAAAGTTACAGGCGAAGGCTTTATTTCTGGAGGGGTAACTGGCAAAACGAAGGTCTTTCCCTCCGGTTTCGCCTCCTGGGGAGCCAACGGACCATTTGCAGCGGCAGCAGAGACTTGTGGAGTCGCAGGCTGGTTTTGAGGTAAGACGCCAGCCTGGTAGTTTTGCAGGAACGCCAGCCTGGCATGGTAACGACTTATCAGATTGCTCACAGTAATATTGGCACCGCCATAGGCCGCAACACGCTGGAGATCCTGAAGCGAAGCTCGTAAAAATTGTTCTTCCTTCGATGGATTAAGCGGATAATGGCAACGTGGACAATCTTCACCCAGGCCCGGTCTGATGGACAGTCCACAACAATTACAGATTGGTGCAAAAGGTTGCTGCTTCATAATTACATCTCCCTCCAGCTACTATTCTGGAAAGATTTACGCTCATTTCTCAAATGACGATGAGATCATTAGAATAATTTCGATACCGTCTGCTATAAGTGTAATCGTACGTCTATATGAGATGCGCGGGTCAAATGTCCCATTTCATCGCTAAAGTCCTGCATCTCGCAGCTACCTCTCAATTGGAAAAGGGAGGGGCTCATCGTGTACCTTTACACTATCCCGGAGACATTCCAAAGAGGTTACAAAGTTGCGAGAGAAAATCACAATGGACTCATCTACTGCAAGGCATTTCCGCGAATTGTTAAGCTAAAGGTCAGAAAGTTATGGATGAAATGGGTCATTCCAGGTAGAGGTAGTTATTAGAGGATGTAAGAGGTAATTATGACAGAAGGAGAGAAGAACTGCCCCTTCGCTGCTGTTGGCTACTACCATCTTCTGATAGCAGGCAGCAACAGCGAGCAGGCAGATTGAGAAAGATTTAGCCAATGTTGACAAGCGACTCTGAAACGGGTTCGGGCGTACTGGTCAGTTCTTCTTCAGTAGACACATAGGCATGCTGTTCAGCGCGACCGCCGGGTAGGAGGAACATCGCCCCAAGCCCCAACACAGAGAGAAGGAATACCAGGCCATAGACCCAGAATAAACTCTGCGACAGGGCCGACTGCAACTGTATCAAGAAAGCAGACGGCAGTGATGCACGTAGCTCAGGTGACAGCAAGACATTGGCCGGTGCAATATTCGTGGGCAAACGATGAGCAGCAGCCGGAAACTGCGTATAGATTGGCGTAAAGCGCCAGGCCATCTGGGCATTCAAAATTGTTCCCATGATTGCAACCCCAACCGTCCCACCCATCGTGCGGAAGAATTGGGTGGTAGCCGTTGCAACACCACGAAGATTCCACTGAACGGCATTCTGCACCGAGAGAATAAAGACAGAGCTTGTTAAGCCAAGGCCAGCCCCAATCAAGGCCATCGCGACAATAATAAATGGCAGGCTTGTCTGAGGATTGAAGAGGGTCGTCATGGCAACACCCACCGCCGCCAGGAACATTCCAATGACAGCAATGATACGATAGCCATAGCGAATAACCAGTTTTCCGCTAATAACGGCGGCAATCGGCCAGGCCAGCAGCAAAGGACCCAGCGTAATACCAGCGCTCGTGGCACTTCCACCCTTGACGCCCTGGACAAAGAGCGGCACATAGGACGTGATACCAAACATAACGGTACCCAGCACGATGCCACCAATGCTTGAAATGGCGATAATGCGATTCTTAAACAAACTCAGAGGGAGAATCGGTTCAGCAGCACGTTGCTCGGTTCGAATGAACAGCACAAAGAGAATAATGGCCACGGCAAAGAGTCCCAAACTCTGGAAGGAAAGCCAGGGCCATGTTGTGCCACCTTGCAGGAGTGCGAAGAGGAGGGCGACCGCGCTTCCCGTCAGGGTCAAGGTGCCGAGATAATCCAGATGATGCTTCATGCGTACAATAGTCTCTTTGAAGGTAAACAGAAGCAAGAGCATCGAGACAAGCCCAAAAGGAATATTGATAAAAAAGACCCAGCGCCATGAAAAGTGATCAACGATTAAGCCGCCAACAAATGGGCCAACAATACTGGACAGCCCCCAGACCCCGCTAAATAGTCCCTGGACCTTTGCACGCTCTTCCAAAGAGAAGATATCGCCAATGATTGTGAGCACAATCGGCAGAACAGCTCCCGCTCCCAATCCTTGAACCGCGCGGAAGATAATCAACTGCTCCATCGACTGGGCCGCGCCTGAGGCTGCCGAACCGATAAGAAAGAGCGTCGTACCAAAAAGAAACAACGGCTTACGTCCATAGAGGTCCGCAAGTTTGCCATAGATCGGCACCGTCGTTGTCGAAGTCAGCAGATAGATCGAAAATACCCACGAATAGAGCGTCACTCCACCAAGTTTGCCGACAATACTTGGCAAAGCTGTCCCAACGATGGTGGTATCAAGGGCCGCCAATGCCATACCCAGCATCAGCCCGATCGTAATAATAATTTTTGCTTGTTTGGTCATCCTTGTGCCCCCTCAGCACGTGTATGCAGGTTAAGTCAAAACAGTAGCAGCACAACCATCGTAAAAGCTTTCCAGAGCCTCCTGTTTGCAAAACGTTCAGCAGGCGCGAGAGCGCCGTTGCGTAGTGCCTTTCAATGGCAAGCAATGATCGTGTTTCATCATCTGAAGTGGAAACAAAGACATCTTCTTAGTCTACTGTGGCTTTGTATAATCCAAAATGAGGATTGACCGGCATTGGTCATTACTTACACTAAACATTTGTAAGGGGCTATTTATTCCAGAAGAAGTAAGGTCAACGCCTTAAGGTATTGAAGCGGCAGCCAAAGTTCCACAAGGATACAATCGTAAATGAACTTCACGATAGATTGTATTGGCGTGGCCAGACCGAAAAAGCTGGGCCTCAATAAAGGCATTAGTGCTGGCAACTGAATTTGACAGAGGCACCAGTTTCTCCCATTGCTGCTGTGTATCCAGCTTAATTGCTTGCCAGGTTCCCACACTATTGCCATTGCTTGTTAGCTTAATACGATAGGTGACTGTCCCCGCTTCGAAGTTATGGATACCAAGGTTGACGGCGCAGCTTTTGTCAGCTTGCGTAGCCTGCAATATCCAAAACTGCGTAAAGCTGGGCTGTGGCTGTGGAGGCCGGATGATCGACAACCACAGCGCCGACATAGCCACTACACATGCGAAAGCAAGCAGCAACCATCCCTTGACCGTCATGAGCCTGCCAAAAGCTTTTTGCTGAACAGGCCCCTTCCACCAACGCAAGGTCAGTGCGAGCGAGGCAAACAGAGTAGTATGGAGTCCTAAAAAAAGTGTCCAGGTGGCTAACTGCAATCCCAGCGGAGTCAGATTAAGCAACAAACCAGTTATAATATCAACAACCAGGCTTAAACCGATGCTGATAACAAGGTGATCAGGCGTCCCAAAAGCCTGACCTGCTTCTACCCACATCTGAGGCATGGCATCCCATGGAGCTGGAGTTGACCATCTACTCACAAAGGCCTGTGTCAATACGTAGCCTGGAAGAAAGAGGACCAGCGGTACAGCTATCAGTACACCTGTTGGCAGAGGATGGATGGGAGAGAATTTCCAAAGTATCCCCGCAAGACCCAGGCATAGCGCACCAATCAGGCCAAAGTTCCTTCTAAGCACTGGTATTCCTCCACTGATGCAACTATGCTCAGTCATCATCCCCAAACAAACTTTTTTCCAGGGGCACTACATCATAGATCAGGAGCGTTCCATCATCAAAAATTTTATTGATCAGATCTATATTATTAAATTTCGTGAGCGCGGCCCTGCTGATAGGCTGCCTCTGGTGAAATGCATTGGGTTCATCGGTCTCAAAGTAGAACCCCAATAACGGTAATGATGTGCTTAAACGCTGATCGGAGATCAGGTATTTTATATTAGCATCTTCCAGGTTATTTACATCTTTACTGGTGAGTGGGAGATCAAAAAAAATGGGGGCGGTACGGAAGCCATCTTGTGGTTGGGTCACGATATATTGCTTGCCAAAGGTGCCGAACACGATCTGATTCATGCGATCCGAGGCAAAGCGATTTCCAGATCCGAGGTGAACCAACGACCAATTGGCGGCGGCAATCCCAATCGGCTCAACCGAGCGCCCATCGGCAATAACCGTATAGGGACCTGGCAGGCTTGAATAGGCTGGCCCTATCTCTAAAAGTGTTCCTCCAAGCACCAGCACAGTCATCAAACAGGAGATAATCGCCGCTGCTCTCCAATTGAAGCGCTGAACCGGCCATAAGCGCGAGATTAACACAGCCAACACAAAAGAGATCGCAATAAAGAGAAAAGCCGCCGAGCGATCAGTAATTTCAGCACCATAGTTTGTGAAACGGAACAACTGCGTCACGGGAGAAGCGAGCGCCACAATACTCATCACAATAATCAAGGCATGCTTGCGCCATTGTTTCCAGAGACTCACCACCCCCAGGAAAATGCCAAATGTCACCAACCCAACGGAACCCAGCATCAAGAGACGATCCCAGAGCGGAGCCGGGGGAGCACCTTGAGCACTGAATAACTTCCGCCCCTGGCTCGATCTATCCAGAACTTGATGGAGTTCACTAACGGCCGCCACAAAGTACGTCGAAAGATACCCCCGCACGGGATTCCCAGGCATCAAAAACATATAGGTAAGCGCGAAGGCCAGTCCAGTGAGCCCAAACACCACCAACATGACACGTATCCGCCGACCTGAAGCCTGAAAGCAGCTTACAAGCGCCCAGAGTGACAAAAAACCGCTAAAAACATAATCAGTCATATGATGAAACAGCGTTAGAGCCACCAGCGCAAACCAACCC
>DASSXK010000117.1:0-7948 GCA_035703945.1 Ktedonobacteraceae bacterium
TGCATCGGCTGCACAATGCCAGGCTTCCCGGACAAATTCATGCCCTTCATGGATGAACCTCCTGGCGCTAAAGCTTCCTCAAGTGTGATTGGAGTTTATGGCAAGGTCGTCAGAAATTTACGCAAGCTCACCCAGAACACCGTGAACAAAGAACCCTCCTGGCGACACACCGGCCGCGAGCTGACCACTGGCTACCATGGAAAATGGTAACGATCCCTGCAAAATAAGACGTCAATGTAAAGCGACTCAATCGAAGGAGTTAGCATAATGACGACAGAAGCAAAAAAAGGGGAACCCCAAAAGTCAACATCACAGCTTGTAGAAATGTCGTGGGACCCGATCACACGCATTGTCGGCAGCCTGGGAATCTATACCAAAATCGACTTCCAGAACCGGAAAGTTGCGGAATGTCACAGCACATCTTCAATCTTCCGAGGCTATAGCCTCTTTATGCAGGGGAAAGATCCCCGTGACTCTCATTTTATCACCAGCCGCATCTGCGGCATCTGCGGCGATAACCACGCAACCTGCTCGGTCTACACCCAGAACATGGCCTATGGCATCAAACCCCCTCCAATCGGCGAATGGATTTTGAATCTGGGCGAAGCCGCCGAGTATATGTTCGACCACAACATCTTCCAGGAAAATCTGGTCGCGGTCGATTACTGCGAGCAGATGGTCAAGGAGACCAATCCAGGCGTGCTGGAGCTGGCGAATAAGACCGAGGCTCCACATGCCAGGGAACATGGCTACCGCACAATCGGCGATATCATGCGAGCCTTTAATCCTTTCACAGGTGAGCTTTACCTGGAAGGACTTCAGGTCAGCCGCTACACTCGCGAAAAGTTCTGCCTGATGGAAGGGCGGCACGTTCATCCTTCGACACTGTATCCTGGCGGCGTCGGTACGGTTGCAACGATTCAGCTCTTTACCGATTATCTGGTGCGGCTGATGAAGTATGTCGAATTTATGAAGAAGATCGTTCCCCTGCACGATGATCTGTTCGACTTCTTCTATCAAGCCATGCCCGGCTATGAGATGGTTGGATATCGCCAGACCCTGCTCGGCTGCTGGGGCTCGTTCCAGGACCCCGATGTCTGCGACTACGACTATCGCACGATGGACAAGTGGGGCAAAGCCATGTTTGTCACGCCCGGCGTGGTCGTTGACAACGAGCTGGTTACAACTAATCTGGTCGATATTAACCTGGGTATTCGTATTCTGCTCGGCAGCTCGTACTACGATGACTGGCAGGATCAGCGAACCTTTGTTGATAAAGATCCGCTTGGAAACCCCGTCGATAAACATCATCCCTGGAACCAGACGACGATTCCTAAACCCCAGAAGCGCGACTTCAACGGCAACTATAGCTGGACGATGTCTCCACGCTGGTTCGATAAACGCACCGGCAAACACCTGGCGCTCGATACCGGTGGCGGCGCTCTGGCCCGTCTGTGGACGACCGCCCTGGCCGGGATTGTCGATCTTGGTGGCTATATTAAGGCCACCGGCAACAGCGTAAAAATTCGCCTGCCTAAATCCGCGACAAAGCCTGAGACAGAGTTTGAATGGAAAATTCCAAAATGGAGCAATGCCATCGAACGCAACCGGGCCCGCACCTACTTCCAGGCCTATGCCGCCGCTGTCGCGCTGCACTGTACCGATAAGGCCATCGCCGAAATCAATGCCGGACATACCAAAACCTGGACCGATTTCACGGTCCCGAAGAATGCTATCGGTTGTGGCTTCCACGAAGCGGTTCGTGGCGTGCTCTCACACCATATGGTGATTGAGGACGGCAAGATCGCCAACTACCATCCCTACCCTCCAACTCCCTGGAACGGGAGTGTACGCGACATCTATGGCACACCCGGCCCTTACGAAGACGCTGTGCAAAACACGCCGATCTTTGAAGAGAATGGTCCAGACAAATTTAAGGGTATCGACATCATGCGTGCGGTACGCAGCTTCGATCCCTGCCTGCCCTGTGGCGTACATATGTACCTCGGCGACGGGAAAGAGCTTCAGGTCAACCATTCTCCAACCTTTGGTGTGTAGGACGTTATTCGCCTCCAACGAGGTAGATGCTTGATGATTTGGCTTCATTGCGTTCTTTACGAAATATCATGGAGATAGTTTGGAGAACGCAATGAGGTCCATCCCGATGGATACAACCTCTGGGCGACTGGAAAGTTATCCATCTCCTGATAAGCTGGAACGAGGAGACATCATGCAAGAAGATACCCAGGAGCAGCAACAGCGGGCCGATCGGATCGAGTTTCTGGTGCAAAAGGTCAGCACGTTCTCCGATCCGCGTGCCCGTGAAGTTACCGAGGAGCTGATGCAAATACTGCTGGATATGTATGGAGAAGGACTGGCACGCATCCTTGAGTTAACCGTCGAAACAGAGGCCGCAGGCTATGCTCTGATCAAGAATTTCACAAGCGACGACCTCGTTGCATCGCTGCTGCTCCTCCACGGTCTGCATCCCATTCCCCTCGAAGAGCGCATTATCCAGGCGTTAGATGAAGTACGCCCCTATCTCAAATCGCATGGTGGCAATGTTGAACTGATCAGCGTTGGCGAGAACAGCGCCCGGCTACGACTGGAAGGAAGCTGCGACGGGTGCCCCTCTTCAACTACAACCCTGCAATCAACGATCGAAGAGGCAATCTATAAAGTTGCCCCCGACCTGGATAAGCTAGAAGTCGAAGGTATAGCCGAGCCGCCGCGTTCTCCTGTCAGGACAGGGGCTCCGGTTACGTTTATTCCGCGCAAGGCAAAGGTGAAAGGTGTATAAGTATGTCCGCATCTTCCCTTTCTGATGAGCATGGCAAGCATTCTGCCGCACCGGTCAACGCACTCAGGCGCTTTACCCAGAAACGCGAGCCCGCCCGCCCAGCGGCCCAAATGGAACATTGCGAGCTATGCAATGAACCAATTCCGAGCGAGCATAAGCACCTGCTGAATCTGGCGAGCCGGGCGCTGGTCTGCGCCTGCCAGGCCTGTTCGCTGCTCTTTAACGACGAGGGGTCCGGAGGAGGGAAATATAAGTTGATCCCCAGACGCTACCTGGCGCTGGTGGATTTTGCAATGACCGATATACAGTGGGACGAGCTGATGATTCCGGTCAATATGGCATTTATTTTTCGCAGTTCAGGCTCGAAGCAGATTATGGCTTTCTATCCCAGCCCGGCCGGAGCGACGGAATCTCTGCTTAACCTTGAAGGCTGGGAGGATCTGCTGCACAACAATCCAATCCTGCAAGACCTGGAGAACGATGTCGAGGCTCTGCTGATCAACCGTGTCACAGCCCCCAACGCCTACTATATCGTCCCGATCGACGCCTGCTATCAGCTTGTCGGCCTGATTCGCCTCTCCTGGCGAGGTCTGAGTGGCGGAAGTGAAGCAAAGGAAGCGATCACCAACTTTTTTGCGAAGATCCAGGCCAGGTCGCAACCGCTGAAAGGAGGTCTTGATGCCAGATCTGAACTTTGAGGTCATCGGGACCGAGGTGCCAGCATATGCGGCTGTTCCAACGCTGATCTTCAAGCTGCGCATCAGCAATACAAATGAGCAAGAGCGCATCCACAGCGTTACCCTGCGCAGTCAGATCCAGCTCGCGGTCACACGCCGCCGCTACAGTGCGGAGGCCCAGGCCAGGCTGCTAGAGGTTTTTGGAACACCCGAACGCTGGGGCGAAACTCTGCGCTCCCTGCTCTGGACACATACAAACGTCTTCGTGCCACAGTTCACAGGCAGCACGATTATCGAGATGCCGGTGGCCTGTACCTATGACTTCGAGGTCGTTGCGACAAAATATTTCAATGCTCTGGGCGATGGCGAGATTCCACTGACATTTCTGTTCAGCGGCACCATATTCTATGAAGGGGCAGATGAAAATTTGCAGGTCGGGCAAATTTCCTGGTCGAAGGAAGCTTCCTACCGTTTTCCGGTCGCGGTCTGGCAGGAGATGATGCAACGTTACTATCCCAACACGACCTTCATTCGCCTGCATAAAGATGTCTTTGATCAACTCTATCAGTACAAAGCCGAGCATGGTCTACCCACCTGGGAAGACGTGATTGGCCGCCTGCTGGCTCAGGCAAATGAGGAGGCACGCACGTGAAGCTAGAAAAGATTAAGGAGATCGCCAACGCTGTGCTTTACGAAGGCTACCTGCTCTATCCTTACCGACACTCGGCCATCAAAAACCGCCAGCGCTGGACAATTGGGATCGTTTATCCACGCGTCTATAGCGAGGCCAACGGCAAAATAGACCCCTGGCAGATGCGTACAGAATGTCTGATTGCCAGGCAAAGCAACCAGGAGACCACGCTCAATATCAACGTCCGATTTCTGCACCTTCTCCTGCGTACAGCAATGCAACCAGCCACCATACAGGGACAGCCCAATCCTGCATACAACAGCGAATGGAGCCTGGCCGGTCGGATGGTTCAGGAGCCGCACGAAGAGGGAATAGAGCGAGATATGCCTATCGAGGACATTTCGCTATCCGCGCTGGTGGAGCAGCCGCGTGTGGTAACAATCGCCTTTCCAGGTCAAGAGATTGTAGAAGAGGACGTAAAGCGCGAGCAATTGCCGATCTCAGGCGCAATTCGTCTCTCCGCAGAGGCGCTGAGCAAGGACCTCTATAAACTCCGCGTGGAGATAGAAAATACCACCCCTGATTTTAAGGTATCAACCGGCCGATATAACGAGATATTGCTTCAATCTTTTGTCTCAACGCACACATTGATGCAGGTCCAGCAGGGCCACTTTATTTCACTTTTAGAGCCACCTGAGGAACTAGAGGAGGCCGCACAGGGCTGTCAAAATCTGAAGACATGGCCGGTACTGGTCGGAGATGAAGGCGAGACGGACACGCTGTTATCCTCGCCGATCATCCTGTATGACTACCCACAGATTGCGCCCGAAAGTCCTGGACAACTCTTCGATGGAACCGAAATTGACGAGATTTTGACGCTGCGTATCCTGACCCTCACTGACGAGGAAAAAGAGCAGATGCGCCAGGGAGACGAGCGCACACGCGAACTGCTGGCCCTCACAGAGGCTCTGACACCCGAGCAATTTATGCAGTTACATGGCACGATTCGCAGCATGAAGCCAGTTGACGAAGGAGAGTAGCTATGAACTACAGCTTTGACGAGTATCCAGGCGACGATTATCCACCACCAAAGTCGGTGCTTATCGCGGGAAAAGAGGTCAAGGCCGGAACAAACGTTATGCTTCGCCCCGGTCGGGGCCGCGAGGGCAGCCGAACAGATGCGATCGATATGATGCTGGATGGCAAAACCGCCCGCGTCGAGCAGCTTCAAGAGGATTTTGAGTGCCGCATCTACCTGGTCGTCACGCTGGACATCGACCCCGGCCGGGAACAATGGGACGAGCGTGTGCTGCCCGGACACCGCTTCTTCTTCTTTCCTGAAGAGGTCGATCTACTGGAGGAGCAAGTATGATTCAGCCTCAGCCAGATTCTAGCCCAGCGGCACGCATCTTGATCGCTTGCATCGGAAACATCTTTTTTGGTGACGATGCCTTCGGGGTTGAGGTGGCCCAACGCTTGCAAAATAGAGAGGGCCTGCGCTATCCCGAAACCGTTGAGGTGCGGGACTTCGGGATTCGTGGGATAGACCTGGCTTACTCGCTGCTCGATGGCTATGAAACGGTTGTGCTGGTCGATGCCTTCCCACGCGGCGGCCCGCCTGGCACACTCCACCTGATCGAGCCAGACCCGCCAAAGCTTCAGCCGCAGCAGCAAGGCCTGGCAACGCCAGATGGTCATAGTATGGACCCGGTCAAGGTGCTGGCTTTTGCCAGGGCGCTCGGTGCTCCCCCAACCCGGATCTTACTCTTAGGCTGCGAGCCAACCCCCGGCGATTACGAGGAGATGCAGATGGGATTAAGCGATGAGGTCAAGGGCGCGATTGAGGGGGCGGTGCAGATGATTGATAAGCTTGTAGAAGAGTTATTAAGTGTATAAAATAGCAAGCCATCAAATTGAGAGAAAGGAGAACATCATCGTGAAAACACTGCTTATAGTGCTTGCACTGGCTCTGGGCGCGACGTGGTTCGTCAAATACCAACTGCCAGATCTCCAACGCTACATGCGCTTACGCTCGATGTAGAACCACAATAGTTGAAAACCAGGGAAGCCCATGCACGAACTTGCGATTGCTCAAAGTATCGTAGAGGCAATCGAGGCGAAAGCCTTCGAATGTCAGGCAACACGCGTGAAGTGCGTGCGGCTCAAAATCGGTGAGGCGAGTGGAATTGTCGGGGATTCCCTGGCGTTCAACTTTGAAATGCTGGCCAGTCTGGTTCCAGTGCTGTCCGGCGCAACATTACAGATTGAAAGCCTGCCCCATCGGGCCTGGTGCGCACTGTGCGACAAGGAATTCGCCGTACGTAACTATATCGCGCAATGTCCAACCTGCCAGGAGTGGTCCTCCAACATTATTTCAGGGACCGAGCTTCAAATTCTGGATATGGAGATTGAGGCCCCAGAAAAAGCCTGAGAACTCGCGACAGAGAAAGAACAATAAGTATGCCTAAAGTGACTATCGCTCAAAACATTCTGGCTGTCAACGAAACAATCGCTGACGAGATTCATCAGTCGTTAACCGCCCGGAAGATCCGAACGATAAATGTCATGAGCTCCCCGGGTGCGGGCAAGACGACCTTGCTGGAGCGCACCGTTGAGAAACTGCGAGGGCAGCTCAAAATCGGCGTCATCGAAGGAGATATCGAGACAAGCGCCGATGCGGAACGTATGGAAGCGGCAGGAGCCGAGACGGTGCAGATCAATACGCTCGGGGCCTGCCACCTCGAAGCGCATATGGTCCGTGACGCGCTCTCTCAGCTAGATCTTGCGCAAATCAATCTGCTGGTGATCGAGAACATTGGCAATCTGGTCTGCCCGGCCTCCTGGGATCTGGGCGAGGACCAACGTATCGTTGTAGCAAGCACGACCGAAGGCGACGACAAACCATCCAAATATCCACAAATGTTCGCGATTTCGCAGGTGTTGGTAATTAATAAGATCGATCTGCTCCCGTACGTCGATTATGACATCAAAAAGGTCCGAAAACAGGCCCTGGAAATCAATCCAAATCTGAAAATCTTTGAGCTGAGTAGTCGCACCGGCGAGGGACTTGCAGCCTGGTGCGACTGGCTTGTAACCTTTGCTCAAGCGTAGTCTTAGCAACGCTGAAAGAAAGTGAACATGTCCACGACAACAGATTCAACAATTCAGCGAAGGCGCATCCTGGTACAGGGCATTGTCCAGGGCGTAGGCTTCCGCCCGTTTATCTATGGGCTGGCTCAGCGACTCGGCCTGGACGGATTTGTGCTCAATAACAGCCAGGGCGTAATTATTGAGATTGAGGGCACGATGCCAACGCTCGCGCTCTTTCAGCAAGCACTTTACGATCAGGCTCCTCCGCTGGCTCGCGTTGATTCTGTCGCGGTTGAACTGCTCACACCTGACCACCAGCAGGGCTTCAGCATTATTCACAGCCAGGCTGGCAATGAGCGCCAGGCCCTTATCTCGCCTGATAGCACGATCTGCCACAATTGCCTGCACGAACTATTTGATCCTGATGACCGTCGCTACCGGTATCCCTTTATCAACTGCACCAACTGCGGACCACGCTTCACGATTGTGCAGGATATTCCCTACGATCGTGAAAAGACAACGATGCGCGTCTTCCCAATGTGTTCAGCCTGTCAGGCGGAATACGAAGACCCCACCAATCGGCGCTTTCACGCCCAGCCCAACGCCTGCCCCACCTGCGGACCCCAGGTACGCCTGCTTGATTTGGGAAAAGGCCACGAGCGCACTCTTCATCAATCAAGGGAAGTAGATCCACTTGCCACAGCCGCCCGCCTGCTGGCACATGGAGCAATCCTGGCAATCAAAGGATTG
>DASSXK010000419.1:0-2434 GCA_035703945.1 Ktedonobacteraceae bacterium
GAATCTTGTCATGCCGTCGTTACTCTTTTTAGTGATTCAATCGCCTCATAAAGAGCTTGCATTATTTAAGCGTTGACTGGTAATATGGTGTAAATCATAATTCCACAGAATTATTTGAGTGAATCGGAGTTTGTTCGTGAAACGTATGCACAATCGAGGCTCACTTTCTGTCAATGTAGATGAAGAGAATTCATTACCACAAGGGAGCTCATCCGAACTATCTAAAAGTGATGTGAAGAAGCAGAAGCAAGGCGGACTCTGGAAGCGCCGGACATTGATCGCGCTGGTGGCTTTGCTGGCAACAGGTATTGTTGTTGGAAGTATCTGGCAGGTTCTGCCGTCAATTGGGGGTAATCCTGAGGCCATCCCGGTTGATCGCACCCACAATATTCTTTCTACGCAATCATATACCGTGAATGATCATCCATTGATTGTGATTACCAATCATGTTGGGTCCATATTTGTACATTCTGGTGGTGTGCAAAATCAGGTCTTAATTAAAAGTATCCAGAAGGTCTCAGATACGGACCAGAATCCCGAGGATCAGAGGATTCTGGTGACAAATAATCGTCAGGCACAACTCATTGTGAATGTGGAAGGCCCACAGGATATTGCGGTCACGGAATTTGATGTTGATATTACGATTGCGGGCAATGCTAATCTTGTCCTGAATACTCTGGCCGGTGATATTAGGGTGGAGGGGGTCATAGGAAATGAGAATGTGACAACGGATGCTGGCACTATCAATCTGACCGATGCTGATCTCCAACAGGCCTCGAAATTCGTCTCCACAAGCGGGAGCGTTCGCTTTAATGGTCGGGTTGATCGCCTGGGGAGCGCGACGTTCCATAGCGATAATGGCGATTTGGATTTACTCTTTCCGCGTGCGCTTCCTTTAGATTTCAGAGCTAGCTCGATCGATGGCAAGGTCACGCACGATTCAGGTGTGCCGATTACAGGGGAGATGAGCGGGGGTGACACCGGCCTTTATATTTCATCAGGTGATTTCCCGCGTGCCCTGGTGACAGCTGATTCGATTACTGGCTCTGTGAATGTTGGCCTGCGTTAGGGCTGTTCTCCAACATTGTTCTTTCAAAAACACCTCTTGCTTGTTGGGTAGAAACATATCATATACAGGAGTGGAAGCTTCGGGATAAGGATGCGGAGGTAGTAGGAGAATGTTGGTAGAGGGATGGTATGACGAACTGGCTCATCAAGTCCAGGAGTTGTTGAATTGCGATGCCGTTGGCTTCTGGCCCGGTTGCTCGGAGCCGCTACTGCGACATCCATTATTGCGCTTATTGCCAGTACAGAATACACAACTTGGAGGTTGGATCGGCCAGGTACACCAGGATGTTGTACGTGATGAACGCGTGCGAGCTTTTTGTGATCTGGCAGTTCAGTCTGGACGCATTCAGAGAACTTCAGACCTGAAGCTGGCGAACGGCGATTTTTTGATTGAGAGTTATCTGGCGATTCCTCTGGAGCGTCCTGCGGGCATGCTTGGGTTATTTTTGGCGGTTGATCATCGTCAGGAAGCGTTCGCGTTAGAGCTTTATCCACTGCTTCAGCGCTATTGTGAAACGACTGCGATCTGGTTTGAGGAGCGATTGGCGCGGGCGATTCCTCACCCTGATTCTTCCCCTGTGCCTGCCAATCTGCCTGGGCCGGAGCAAGCCATGCCAGATAGGGGCGTGATGGTATTCACGGAACTTGAGGCCCAAATTGGCCCGCCGCTACAGAATGCCTCCCAGGAAAAGCCGCAGCTAGCCGGGTGTCAATGTGGCTCTATCAACGAAAAACAGCAAGTTGAAGCCATCCTGGCTGGAATTGCAGATGGCGTGATCGTGATGGATGTTTCACTTCAGCCCGGCCGGCCATTGATAATTAGTGGTTGGAACAGAGCCGCTGTCATGCTGACGGGGATTGAGATTAAAGAGGCGCTGGGTCGAGAAATGCATACGCTGCTGCATTGGCAGGATGAAAGCGGGAAGCAGTTGGAAGATCTGGCGTATCAAGTGCTCTCCCCAAGACGTATTGCTTTAGGCGACGGAGCTCTACAGCGTGAGTTTTGTGCCCCTCGCCATCCAAACCTGGACGAGGGAAAACAAAAAAGCGCCACTGACAATCTGGCGCTACACGACATTTTGCATGGTCCCAAGCCTCGTGAAGATGAACGCTGGATCAGTATTCATGCCTCAGCGATTACAACAACCCCTGGTGATGCACCCCCTCGGCGACAGGTGATTTTTGTCCTGCGTGATGTTTCTCAGCAAAAAGAGCTGGATCGTCTGAAGAACGAGTTTCTTTCTATGGTCAGCCATGAGTTGCGTACACCCTTGACGGCGATTAAGGGCTATGTCGGTCTCCTCCAGGGTCAGAGCCGCAAGGATGAGGGATTGCTTCCGGCGGCTGGCCAGGAGGTGAATCCAGC
>DASSXK010000601.1:0-9918 GCA_035703945.1 Ktedonobacteraceae bacterium
GGGTTGGGGGGACACCTCTAGCGACTTCCCTTACCCGGCCTAGCTGCGTTTGGGAGTACTTCTAGAGACTCCCTATATACCTTTGCCTGGCTGCGTTTGGAGGGGGACGTCTAGCACCGTCCCTTACCCTGCCTGGCTGCGGTTTAGGGAGCACTTCTAACGATGTCCCTGTGTACCCTGCCTGGCTGCGGTTTGGGGAACACGTCTAGCGACTCCCAGTGGATGGGTCATTTCTATCCGCAATGGCGGTAGAAGTAAGATCCACTGGGATTGTCACTTCGGCATTATGTCAACAAGTCGATTTGCCAGGACAAAGTGAGCTAACCAGAGAAAACAAGAAGCTTATGCTCCCAGCAGTTCTTGTTCGTTCAAAGGTCCCAGGGTCGTTAGAACTTGTTTCTCGCGCATCGGGAAGAGGTGCAGGGCACGCATCACATCATCTGTGGTGATGGCTTCCACACGCTGAATTTCTTCTTCGATGGTGATCAGGCGGCCCTCAACGGTCCAGTCGTTGGCAATGGCACGCATGCGGCCAAAGGTTGACTCGCTGCCAAGCACCATGCTGCTGATCCACTTGTCTTTCGCCCGCTGCAACTCGTCTTCATAGATACCGTCATTAAGCAGGCTATCCAGTTCCTGCCTGAGCAACTTTAATACCTGGGGAGCCTGCTCGGGCGAGGTGTTGGCATCCATCAACATCAAGCCTGTGCCATCCATTGCCCAGATACCTGCGCTCGCGGATTCTGCCAGACCCTTTTGATAAATATTCCAATAGAGCCGTGAGCCGTCGCTATCACCCAGGATACTTCCACCAATCGCGGCCGCGTAGTAATCTGGATGCTTGACATCGACAGACGGCATCGAGATCAACATGACCTGTTGTTTGAGTTTCTTATCAACAACGATGTCGTTGATGGAATGTTCCGGCTCGTAATGTGAGGTGTTGCGACCCGAATCTCCGGTGCGCCAATCGCTACAGTGTTTTTCGATCAGGCTGACAACATGCTCCCAATCAAATTTTCCAGCAATCGAGAAGACCAGATTATTGGCAGCATAACGGCTGTTCCAATACTCGCGCATCCGCTCGATCTTCATGCCACGAATGCTCTCACGCGTACCAAGCACATCGCGACCCAGGGGATGAGTGCCGAAGTAGGTCTGCATCATACGCCGATAAGCCTGCTTCTGGGGCTGATCCTCCGAACGGGCAATCTCATTCACGATCACTTCTTTTTCCATCGTGAAATCTTTCTCGTCCAAACGTGGATACATCATATCGCTCAGCAAAGCAACCGCTCGGTCAAGGTATTCATTTAAAACGCGTGCATAATAGACGGTGCTTTCATGTGAAGTGAAAGCGTTTAGCTCGGCTCCAATTTTATTGAATTCCAGGGTGATTTCTTGCCAATCGAGGGTTTTTGTGCCCTTAAAAACCATATGTTCAAGGAAATGTGAGACCCCGGCGATGCTGGGATCGGTCTCATCCCGTGAGCCGGTCTGGACATTATAGGAAACAGCCACAGACTCAAAGTCAGGCATCGGTTGGGCGACTATCTGCAATCCATTGCTCAAACGATGAGTATGGAACACCGTCCCATTCGCAGTGGTCTCTGTCATGAAATCTTCCTCCGGTATATCTGCATTCTCTAGTGGCAGCACTCTTTCTTTGCATGATATTCCTCAAATCAAGAGCTTGTCAAATTCAAACGCTCATACGCTTCTGCCATTGCTTCTTCACTGCAAGCTATTCACGTCGCTAACTGAACGCGCTTGAGAAGCCAGCAACATTCTTGCAAACATCACTCCATCTGGGGAGCTTTGAAAGTTGCCTGTTTGCCAGGCGTTCAGGAGGCGCAGGAGCGCCGTTGTGAAGGGTCTTGTAACAATAAGATATCGGGCAGAATCACACATTTAAAGCCTGTGTATAGTACAAGGATAACATGATAAAAGAGACAAATACGCGGTAGAAGCCTTTTGCATTTGTACGCTCATAAGGCGACTGTATCATTATGAAATATCCTGTTCAGGTTGAATCAGGCTGAGGTTTGTGCTATGCTAAAGTACATGGAATCGTTGATTTCTTTGTACATCTTCCACTTAACCGGCACCATTCCCTGCGCATTTTAAAAACTTCACTAAGACGAAGGAGCATTGCATGGCTGGCGCAATATGGGGAGAGCCAGATTTCCATCCTGAAGAGGGCTATCCATTGGCATTGTTTCAAAATCTGTTACGACAAATTATGGCACACTTTGCTGCCGATGGTGCGTGCCTTGCGCTCTTTGAAGAGAGCCTTGGCCAAATGGTTATTCAGCAGCACGTGCGTTTCCGACAAGTCTATAACACGGCTCAAGCCGTTCGCAAAAATAGTATCACTGGCATGCATCTACCTGGTCTTCAGAGCAAACGCGCAACATCAAAGCTCACAGATCCTTCAGAGCCTGCACTTCCTAAAGGCCCCGCTCATACAGTAGAACTTGAAGATGTATCAAGCCAGAGCAATAATCTCTTCCCTCAGGGAACGACCTATTTTCAGGGCGATGACCTGATTGGAACCGTTTGGCTAGATCGCACCCCTCAAATTATTCGTCATGAAGACTATCTAACGACCTTTCAATTGGTGCGTACGACCCCACTGCGAATCGATGTCACTCCAATCTCATATTTAGCAATTCCGCTTTTCAAGCCGGATCTACAAGATACAAGCGAAGCATATTACAAAGAGCAACCACTGCTAGGCATCCTGGTGCTCTATCAGACGCGTTTAACAACCGACTTCAGCGATTATTCACAAATTGATATTGAAAGAAATGCTGAGAGGTTGTCTCTGTATATCCAAAATTCGCAAATGCGCAAGCTTCAACAACGCAGCGATAATCATTTGAAGCAGCTTCAGCAAATCAGTACATCTTTTCCGATTGCGGTCAAGCTAGCTGATCTTTTTGAAAACGTCTACCAGTTTGCTTCAAGCATGGTTGATGTCTCCTCTATTCAGATCACACTCTATGATCGTGATACACAGAAAATTTATGATGTCTTCGCGATTCACGACGGGCAACGCGTGGAAGGTCTTCCGGCCCAATCCGTCTCTCCGTCGGCCCGCCCAACATGGTGGAACATCACACAAAAAGAGAAGTGCACGCTCTCCTTCCTACCCGGACAGCCGGATACCGAGATGTATGATGAGCTTTTAACTGGCGTCTGGGGCGACCAGCACAATGCCGGTTCATTTTTACTGCTGCCAATGAAGATGTTCAAACGCGTAATTGGGGCGCTTTCAATCACCAGCAAACAACCTAACGCCTACCGGCCCGAGGATATTCTGGTACTGGAGACGATGGTTCAAATTATCACGGTGAGTATCGAGAACGCCAAGCTCTACGACCGGGCCCATCAGTCCTTGACCGAGGCCAAGCAACGAGAAGAGCTGCTGGCAGCGATGAACAGTGCGCTCCAATCCATCAGCCTGGTCCTGAACGTTAATGAGCTGCTACGCAATTTTGTTGAATTTGCGGCCAACCTTGTTCAGGCAGAGATGTCCGTCTTTTTCCAACTCACACCAGACAAGCAAGAGCTGATTGCACGAACCATCTATGCCCCGGTGAGTCGCTGGGAAAACGAGCCGGATGCTCTACCTAACACCAACCGTAATAAGGATCATGCCGATCTGATTGAGATGATCCGCTTACCATATACAGACACCATTCTGGCAAGTCGCTCCCGTGAAGAGGTCTTTTACTACCTTGAGCCGGCTCAAATTGAGGATTTGGCCCAGGTTAGCAGCGAAGGTGGCAAGATCTTCTTACGCGAGACACATATTGAAAAGATGCTTATGCTGCCGGTCCAATACCAGAGCGAGCTGGTTGGTATCCTGGCGGTCCATACGCCCCACCAGAACCGCGTGTTCCGTCCCAAAGAGGTGGGCATGTTGATGGCGATCTGCGCTCAAACAGCCAGCGCCATTCGCAACGCGCAGCTATTTGAAGAGGTACAAGAAGCAAATGCTGAACTTCAACGGATGGATAAGCTCAAAGACGAATTCCTGGTGACGGCTTCTCACGAGTTGCGGACACCGTTGAGTGCAATCAGCGGCTATTCGTCGCTACTCAAGCGCCAGAGCGAACGAATTTCGCCGCAGCAAATTTTGCGCTTCGCAACCAAGATCTCGAACTCGGCAGAGCAATTGAGGGATCTGGTTGCAAATATGACCGAAGCCGCCAAGATAGGCGCGGTTGATAAGAAAATAGAGATGCAACTCGTGCCAACCCAGCTTTCCGCCGCCGTTGAGCTGGCACTCACTGTTATCGGCACCGAGCAGGTTGAACACAGATTGATCGATAATGTCCCTAACAGCTTCTGGGTTCAGGCCGATATAATAAAACTCAAACAGATAATTATTAACCTGGTTGATAACGCGGTAAAATATTCCCCTCCGGGTACTGTTGTGGAGATTGAAGCCAGACGTACGACCCTTGGCAGCCTACCTCTCGCTGAGGATCAGATCGATCACGCCTCTCTGGCTGAATTAGGGGATGATTATCCGCTGATTCTAATACGCATCCACGACCAGGGAGAGGGCATCCTACCCGAAGATCGAGAGAAGATCTTTGAGAAGTTTGTCCGGGCCGAGCGTTCGCTGACGACGCCGATACGTGGCTCCGGACTGGGATTATATATTTGCCGTCGCTACGTTGAAGCAATGGGCGGCAAACTCTGGCTCGAAGATAGCACCCTGAGGAGGGGATCTACTTTTAGCTTCTTCCTACCACAGGTTGAACCAGCCCCACAACAAGAACCATTGGAACAGGCAGATGAATATGATGAATCAGCAGAATAACACGCGCCACATTCTCATTGTTGACGATGATTATGTCATTCGCAATATGATGACCGATGTGCTTGAACTTGAAGCACCCGATATTCCGGTCCAACTCGCCCGAAATGGGCGCGAGGCACTCCAGTTCCTCCAGGGGGAAGGCCGCTACCTGGTTTTCCTGGATCTGATGATGCCTCAAATGGATGGCAGCGAGGTCTGTCAGGCACTGGATGAACGGCCCCACCTGCGCTCTCAGCATATAATTGTGCTGATGTCCGCGATGGATAAACTTGCCGAGGCCTCGGCACTCAATGTTGATACGACTATGCCAAAACCATTCACGGTTGACGATATAATGCGAATATTACAACGCTATCTCAACAATTAATCCACCCCGTTGGATTTCCTATCAATGATACCGCCCGGCTCCATTAGAAGGCCGAGGCGGTATCATTTTTTAAATTTTTCCTCCGCTGTGAAAAAAGACACCTTTGACCGTGACTATTATTGTTACGAACAACATTCGATTCATTTCCGATCCTGTAGACCAGTTTGTTCCTTATCAGAATACGCCCGATTATTCACTCTAAATCATTGCGTAACATGTACAATAACGATAATCGCTTGTTAAATTGTCTGGTAGCATGGAGATAAAAAGTCCGGCACATGCAATCATCAGCAAAAAAAGAGAGACAAACATGCAAGATACAGATCAAGCGCCGCAACAGGGTCAAAACCCTCACATCAAACCCGAACCTGTCAGCCGCCCGGCTTATTCACGAGGCAAAGCCCTGGGAATCTCTGCCATACTGGCCCTGGTGGCGGGTCTGGTTGCCAGCCTGGTTGCAGTGCTGGTGATGGCCTTCCTGCGCGTCGTCCTGGGAATACCAACGCCAGTGGAGCTTTTTGGAGATTTTGTACTTAAGCACTTACAGGCTGGCCCCTTTGTGGATCTGCTGGTCCGTTTCTCGCCCAATTCTAAAACCGCTCCCCAGGGTCTGGCACTATTGGGAATGATCGCCCTTGGGACGGCGCTCGGCCTGGCCTATGCCATCCTGACACGTCTCAGACTGCCTTTGGAGCGAGGATATCGCCCCGGCAGGCCTGAATGGCTGATCGCGCTGGGTATGGCCGTTGTCATGACGCTGCTAGCCGTACTTCTGTTCTGGAACGAAGTGCGACAAAACTTCCTGGGTCTACCAATCAACTGGGCGATCACAGCAACGGCGCTCGGTCTGCTGGTGGTCTTTGGTCTCTATGCCGTCACGCTCTGTTTAAGTTATCGCGCCCTTTTGCCAAAGCTTGCCTCGCCTGCCTCGGCGGCGCTGGCTCAGAGTCGTCGTCAGCTTCTCACGAGAACGGGTGTGGCGGCTCTGGGTCTGGGAGCTGGCGCTGGCTCGTTTGGCTTGATCAAGGCCTATCTCAGCAACTATGCTGGATATGATGGTCAAAAAACCATCTTCCGCAATGGTGTGACCCAGACAGTGACGTCTAACGAGGATCACTATGTCGTAACGCAAAACACAGACGATCCAACCACAAACATTGACCTCTGGCGACTGGAGGTTCAGGGACTGATCAATCGTCCCGGCACCTATACCTATTCAGAACTTCAGAAGTTACCTTCGACCTCCCGCGCGATTACACTGGAGTGTATCGCGAATGGACCCGGCGGCCGACTGATGGGAAATGCGATCTGGCAAGGTATCACCCTCCGCTCGCTGATTGAGCAGCATGGCGGCATCCAGTCCGGCGCGACATTTGTCAGCCTGTATAGCGTTGATGGCTATAATGTCAGCTTGCCCCTGAATGAGGTGCTTGCCGTCGATGCCCTGATTGCCTGGCGTATGAACGGGGCGGAACTCCCCATGCGGCACGGCTATCCCCTACGAGCACTGATCCCAGGCCGTTATGGAGAAGAAAATCCCAAATGGCTGACACGTGTGGAGCTGACGGACCACTTTGTCGGTGGCCTCTATTCGGATCAGGGTTGGTACAACGGCATGTTGCACACGACCAGCCGCATCGACCGACCATACGGAACGGTCGCCGTTGGTAGCGCGGTTGAAGTGGGAGGCATTGCGTTTGCCGGGGCGCGTGGTATTCAAAAAGTTGAGGTCAGCACAAATGGTGGGACAACCTGGAATGTCGCAAAGTTGCAAGCCCCTCTATCACAGGATAGCTGGGTGCAATGGACCTACGAGTGGCTTCCACTTATTCCTGGAAGTGCCACGCTGCTGGTTCGCGCCACCGACGGCACAGGTGAACTTCAAACCTCGAAACGTCAGAGCACGGTCCCGAATGGCGCAACCGGCCTCCATACTATTCAAGTAGCAGTAAAATAGCAACGCATGTTGTTTCTCTCAATCCTTTACTAGCTTGTCATTAAAAGGCACTTCCCAACGGCGCTCTCGCGCCTACTGAAGTGAATGGCTTACTTTCAGTATTCGGAAGCCTGCTCTTACTTGCTGATCTAAGCAAGTAAGAGCAGGCTTTTTATGGGGCAGTTCATTTTTTGGTGGGGAGGCTGAAGAAGAACAAATCGCAGGAACGTGATTGTTTTCTTTGTATACTTAATTAGATCCCATTTTTTCCAAATATGGTGTGGTTTTTGGACCAATTTTTTGAAAGATCGAAGAAATTCATTACAGGAGTGAGAAGATTCTCTCGCAAAAAATGAAGGACGCCCCTTTTTCATTCAGGAGGTTGTTTTTGCCAGGAATTACGGCTATACTCCAGATATCCTCATAAGGTGCTTGTTTGCTTGAAATAAAGAAGGAATGGGGTCAGCGTATGGCAGAGCAAGGAGCCCACAATTTCTCACGCCGTCTCATGCTCAAGGGAATACTGGCAACGGCATTGGCACTGAGCGAGTGGGGCTGTAGTCTGCCCGGATCAAATCCTACCACAACAACGCGCAAGCCTGTTGCCGCCAGACCTCCTGGGAGCCGCCTCTACACCTATCACGGGCACACCTCGCGTGTTACCTCCGTTGGATGGTCGCCCGACGGAAAATATATCGCCTCTGGCTCGCTAGACAAAACCATCCAGATCTGGAATTCCACGACGGGCGCTCGTATGCTCACATACAAGGGGCACGCTTCTGAAGTGACGACCCTCGCCTGGTCAGCAGACAGCAGGCAGATAGCATCCAGCGCCTTAAATAAGCAGGTCCAGGTCTGGCAGGCACTGAGTGGCAGACTTCAGACCATCTACCACGGCCATAGCGATCAGGTAACGCAGCTTTCCTGGTTTCCTGGTGGAGATTTGATTGCCTCAGGTTCATGGGATACAACCGTGCAGATCTGGAGTCCTCGCGATGGGAGCCGGCACCTCACGTATCGCGGCCATTCCGCCCCTGTGAACAGTATTTCTTTATCGAGTGATGGAAGATATATTGCTTCGGGAGCCCAGGATAAAACGGTTCAGGTCTGGGATTCCGGTAGCGGAAAACAGCTATTTACCTATCATGGTCATTCCAAAGAGGTCACAGCCGTAAGCTGGTCACCCGATGGGAAATACATTGCCTCAGGCTCATTGGATAAGACTGTCCACGTCTGGGAGGCGACTACGGGCCGCGAGCTTTACACCTACAGCGGATATAACCTCAAAGCCGCAACTGTAGACCCTTCGAAGGGAGTTTTGCCCGATATTATCCTGGCGGTGGCCTGGTCAGATAATGGTAAACGAATCGCGGCTTTGACACAGGAATATTGCGGTGACGAATGTGGCGTGGTGCTGTTATGGGATGCCCTGACGGGTCGCAACATAGCTTTCTTCTCGGAACTACCAATCTTCGCGCTGGCCTGGTCGCCCGATAGCACTCGCATCGTAACAGCGACGAGCACTTCTCTGGTCGATAGCACCTCGGTCGTAGAGATTCATAGCACCTAATGAAGCGTTGCCTCTGTTAGATCGCCTTCAATTCCACACGGACTCTCTATACCATTTGGATTCTTGATCTGTTATAAACGTTGAGATTAAATTAAGCGGTTTGTAATTGTTATCTTGGAGAAAATCATGTTTAGATTTGAAGATATTCCTCAGAACATTTTGCATGCAGGTGACCGTGTCGTTGCGTTCCTGGTAGGGGATACGGTTGCGTAAAACATAATAGATGATGACGAAGAAACTGTTTTGGAATGCGAGGCGATAATGCTGCATGGCCAAAAGAGCAAGGTAGGAGAAGTTTTTGCGCAGGTTTGACAGTAGAATGTCTTGCATGCAATGAGGGAGCGGAAGACTTTTGGGCACAAGACTGACAGGTCCGGCGTTCGCTTTCTGCTGACGAAATCTCATGTACCCGATGGCTCGCAAGCACGCTATGATCGGGGCCGCATCAATTCAGGTTTTGCCGCTCTCCTTTGTAAAGCCCATCCTGGCGATTCTCGCACATGAGCAGGAAGAGGCGATCAGCTTCAGCCCCCTCTATGAGCGAGCCAACGTGAGCGGTTAGATGGTGTTAGCAGAAAGCGAGCGTCGGGCCGATACGAACGCCAACACTATTGATGTAAGAGAATATATGTTTCAATTCCGAGGAGGAGCTTATGAGCCAGAATGCCATGAAGCGTCTTTATCTGATGCAGGTTGGGTCCATGCCGGAATACCAGATTCCGATTGTATGCTATCTGGTGCAAACGGGTGACGGCAAGAATATTCTGATTGACAGTGGTCTACCGGAGATTATGCCTGAAGGAGAATCGGAGTTCGAGAATGGGCAGGACGTGATCGAGCAGTTAGCGAGCATTGGCTTAAAACCGGACGATATTGATACCGTCATTTCGACCCATTATGATGGCGACCATGCCGGAAGACATGCGGCATTCACGAAGGCACAATATGTGGTTCAGCGTGTGCATCATTTGGATGCGGCGAGCAACCCACGTTTTGCGGCCAATCGACCCCAATGGGATCAGCCAATGGAGCGCATTCGGCTGGTGGACGGGGATACAGAACTACTGCCGGGGCTGGAACTGATTGAAACCAGCGGGCATGTGCCGGGACATCAATCGGTGCTGGTGCGGCTGCCCAAAACGGGGGCGATTTTATTGCCGATTGACGCTGTACCCTTCGGCGAGGGCTTTACCCGAGAAGAGAAGGAC
>DASSXK010000110.1:0-9040 GCA_035703945.1 Ktedonobacteraceae bacterium
CCGACCAGCAGTACGGTCTCACCTTTGACCTCTTCGGACTTCGATATCTTCTATTGTATGCCTCAATAAGTTTGCTGGATCATAGAGAGATAATTGACAGGCTTTTTTCACAAAAGAAGCCTGTCAATTATTTGTATACTATGATAAGACACTTCACAACGGCGCTCTCGCGCCTACTGAACGCTTAGCAAGCGGGCAGCGCAGAAAAGCTTCAGCGTTGATCGTTTCTCGCAATAATGCGACTGGCTTCTCAAACGCGTTCAGTCAACGAAGTGAATGGCTTACTATTTAAAGACACTTCACAACGGCGCTCTCGCGCCTACTGAACGCTTAGCAAGCAAGCAACTCTCAATGCATCCCAAATGGAGCGGTGCTGGTAACAATGCTGCTAGCTTCTCAAGCGCATTCAGTCAGTGAAGTGAATGGCTTACTATGATAAGAATTGGATCGCGACTGCTCTTATCGCTAAAAATGAGGCCATAAGCCAGGCATATTTATTTTTGGGGAGATAGTTATGACGAACGCTCCTTTGGAGATAGAAACTCGACGAGCGCAGGTGGTGATTGTGGGCGCTGGCCCAACAGGGCTGGTGGCGGCTAATCTGCTTGGGCTGGCCGGGATAGAGACCGTGGTTCTTGAGAGAAGCGCGGGCTTAAGCAGCTATCCCAGAGCGATTTCGATTGATGATGAGGGCCTGCGTATCTGTCAGGCGCTGGGACTGCTTGATGAGGTGCTGAAGGATGTATTGCTGGACGTGCCGGTGCGCTATCTCTCCGGTCGGCATGTGTTGGCGCGGATTGCTCCCAGGCAGCAGCGGCATGGATTCCCGCTTTTCTCGGTATTTTATCAGCCCGCGCTTGAAGCAACGTGGTTTCAAGGATTAAAGCGCTTTCCAGATGTCAATTGCTATTTTGAACATATCGTTGAAGGGGTAGAGCAGGATGATCAGCACGTAGGGTTACATGTGAAAACGCCCGCTGGAGATGTTGTCCGCCTGGAGTGTGATTACCTGCTGGCCTGCGATGGGGGTCGCAGCCAGATTCGACGGCAGCTTGGAATTGCGATGCGCGGGCGATCAGCACCCCAGAAATGGCTGGTTGTGGATTGCGAGCAGGACCGATCAGCGGAAACCATCATTCAATTTTTTTGTAACCCGGACCGTCCGGCCGTAACGTTGCCCGCGCCAGGCCAACGGCGGCGTTGGGAGTTTATGCTTTTGCCGGGCGAGCAAGAGTCGGAGCTACTTGAGCTCGAACGGATTCGAGCGCTGATACAACTGTATGATCCAGCATCACAGGTCCAGGTCACGAGGCAGGCGATCTATGCCTTTCATGCTTTACGGGCGAAGCAATTGTCTCGTGGAAGAATCTTCCTGCTGGGTGATGCCGCGCATCTGATGCCGCCTTTTGGGGGTCAGGGCCTGAATAGTGGGCTGCGGGATGCGCATAATCTCTGCTGGAAACTGGCTCTGGTGCTGGGTGGACAGGCTTCGCCGCGCTTACTGGAGAGCTATCAGGACGAACGGGCGGAGCATGTGGACCAGATGATTCGCTTCTCAACGTTACTAGGTCGCGTCATTATGCCGACTGTTCGTCCACTGGCGCTGCTGCGCGATATGATCTTAGGCTGCTTGAACCTTGTGCCAGCCGCCAGGGAGATTATACGCGAGGCGGCGATCAAACCACCTCCAAAATATAAAGCAGGCTGGCAGTTGCCTGGAGGTGGAATTGGTGGGATAAAGCGGCAATCGCTACGCGGCTTGATGCTGCCGCAACCATTAGTAATGAATGAAGCTGGTAAGAGTGTGCGGCTGGACGAACTGCTTGGTCAGGGATTTGCACTGCTGCGCCTGACCTCCGATCCGCAAACGGCCTTTGTTGGCTGGGAAGGGGCGTACTGGGAAGGCTTGCCGCTTCGTCTGCTTGGCGTGATACCTCGGCCTGGCGTGCTACGGAAGGAAAAAGCTGCCGGGTTGCCTTTGGTCGTTGCGGACCCTGCCGTGATAACGATAGGAGACATCCAGGGCGTGTTGGGAAACCTGTTGCAGCAGCGACAAGATGTCTACCTGTTGGTGCGCCCGGACCGCTATATCCTGGATGTCTTCCCTGTATTGGATTCAGCGACATTTCAACGAACTCTTAAAGACAGTCTGCTTGCTAGAAATTTGATCTGACAAATTTATTGCCAATGGCTCATAGGACGGCCTGCGACGGGGGATTTGAAGGTTGGGAGCCGATTCATTGCGAGCGAGCCGACGTAGACTGTGCGAAGATCTGGACCCCCAAAGGTGAGGCTGGTTAGCAGTTGCAGGCGTGGTCCGGCAGCGGCGGCCATGTCGTTGGGGGCGGCGGTTCCATCGCCTAATTTCTGAGCGAAGGTGGCCAGGACATCCTCGCGAGGATCTTCGATCACGACATGGTAGTCGCCATCAGGGGTAATGATCCCGATACCGTTGCGCAGAATCGTGGTCAGCCAGATGTTGTTATCGGCATCAAATGTAAAGCCATCGATAAGGGAAGTAGGACCCAGACGAGCGGGACCAAAGACCTCTGCTTCGCCCAGGCTGTTATCGGGCTTGATCGGGAAACGCAGGATGCGGGCCATCATCGTTTCAGCGACATAGAGATAGCGCCCATCAGCGTCCGGCCGGATTTCGTTTGTGAAATAAATGCCGTCGGCGACAATGCGTGCCCCTTTGTCATCCAGAACTGCGATAAAGCCATCTGGCCTGGGTTTGGCTGCGGCAGGCCACCAGTGAGGCTCCCGCGTGGAGAAGGCCATCCAGAGCCGACCCTGGTGATCAAGATAGACATAATCCGCGCAGGTTAACTTTGTGCCATCAATCTCGGTCAGAAAATCTTCAATGCGACCGTCCGGGTAGCGTTTCTGAATTGCGCCAGTGCCAATATTCGCAATGATCAGGGTGCCATCTTTGTCCATCGCCAGCCCGTTGGGTTCACCGCCCAGACCTTCGAAATACTCCTGTGTACCATCGGGATTGATACGGGTGAGCCCGCCGCGTCCATCGACGGTCCAGAGGGTGCCATTGGACAGGGCAATAATAGATTCGGGTCGCACCAGGTCGTGGCCGGTATAGGTCAGATCGCTAAATTCCAGCTTGAAATCTTTGATAGAAGAGCTAGTGGTCATGACGAATTGATCCTTTCTTTCCTCCCTTAGAGGGCCGTAGGCAAGGTAAGGAGTGCAACATATACTAAGGATAGTCCGTTTAAACGCTTGCAGTAGACGCGAATAGTTGTATTACTAATAGACTATCAAATAATAGACAATCTAAAAAGTATTATGTGGAAGCAGACAATTAAGAATTGGGATTTTTTTGATATACAGTTTCTCAAGACAGAGTTTTTTGCGACATCCTCTTCCATTTTACTGGTAAAATCCCCTAAAAACAATAGGGCGTCAGTTGCATCTCAAATAGGAAGTCGGGCGCGTGTTTGCCGTAGCAATCAAGGTTGTATAATAGCGGTAAGTGCTCCATTCCAGCTCAAACACAATCTACTGAGGTTCGAGACATCTTCCTGGCCTTAAATTATTTCAAGCAGCTTATTCTGCAAGGCCGCTTTATAGAATGAGACCCATTGGGGCAGCTCAACAACTTTATTTGATATAGCCAGCGATAGTGAAGGGGAGATGACATGCAGGCACTACTTGGGATTGATCTGGGGACGAGCGGCGTCAAAGCCGCACTATTTTCTGTTGACAATGGGCAGACACTGGCTTCGGTGACCTTTGATTATCCTCTCAGCCATCCTCAGCCGGGCTGGGCTGAGCAAAATCCAGAGGATTGGTGGCGAGCCACGATTTCCGCGATTCGGGCCTGTCTTGTCGAGGGCAAGAAGGCGGGTGTAGAGGCCGGAGAGGTGCGAGGTGTCGGTATTTCGGGACAGATGCACGGGATTGTTCTGTTGGATGAGCAGAATCAGGTCATACGTCCCTGCATTATCTGGGCGGATCAAAGAAGCGAGCCGCAGTGTCGCTGGATGACCGAGCGCATTGGGGCGGAACGTTTGATCGACCTGGTCAGCAATCCGGCGCTGCCAGGATTTTCCGCGCCCAAGCTGTTATGGGTACGGGATAACGAACCAGACAATTTTGAGCGAACCCGGCGTGTACTGCTGCCAAAAGATTATCTCCGCTATCGACTGACCGGCGAATGGGGAATGGAGATTTCGGATGCTGCTGGGACTTGTCTGCTGGATGTAAAGAGTGGTCGCTGGTCTCAGGAGGTAATGGTGGGACTTGAGCTTGATCCCGCGTTGTTTCCGCCTGTGATTTCGGCCGAAGGCAGTCATGGTACGATAACGTCGGAAACGGCTGCCCTGACCGGACTGCTCGCTGGCACTCCCGTGGCAGGTGGAGGCGCGGATAATGCCTGTGGCGCAGTTGGAAATGGTGTCGTGAGGTCCGGCCTGGGGCTGGTCTCAATCGGGACGAGTGGGGTGGTACTGGCATATTCAGAAAAGCCGGGCGTCGATCGTTCGGGACCGGTTCCGCGTGTGCATACCTTCAATCACGCCGTTCCAGATGCCTGGTATCTGATGGGCGTGACGCAAGGGGCGGGTCTATCTCTGCGCTGGGTGCGAGATAATCTGGGCCTGCCAGAAAGCGCCCTGGAGCGTTGGGGTGGGATCGACGCCTATGCGCTGCTGGAAAAAGAAGCGGCCCTGGCACCGGCGGGCTGCGATGGCCTGGTTTTTCTGCCGTATTTGCAAGGTGAACGCACCCCGCACCTGGATGCCTATGCTCGAGGTGGCTGGATCGGCCTGACAGCGAGTCACACCCGCCAGCATCTCATTCGTGCTGTATTTGAGGGCGTGGCCTTTAGCTTGAAAGATTGCTTCAAGATTCTGCGTGAGCAGGGACTTCCGCTGGAGCAACTACGTGTGACTGGGGGCGGCGCGAAAAGTCCCCTCTGGCGACAAATTATTGCTGATGTACTGAATGTTGAACTGGTTACGACGAGTGCTCAGGAGGGTCCAGCCTTTGGGGCGGCACTCCTGGCTGGTGTAGCCGGTGGGGTCTATTCCACGGTTGTCGAGGCTTGCGAGCAGACTGTACATCTGCTGGAAAGGACGGAGCCGCAGCCTGCTTTCCAGGCAGCCTACGAGCGGAACTACGCAATCTACCAGGCCTTGTATCCAGCGCTGAAGCCTGTTATCGGGCCTCCTCTCTACGAATGATTTTCTTATAGTCAAAGATAGTATCCGGATAGGCTGGTTGATGCTGGTTGACGGGTTGCAATGATTGGATACTGGTTGGTTAATATACATAGGAAGTGAAGTGCTTGATGAGTTTTGCTGATAGTAGCTTGACGGAGGATCTGGGGCCGTTGCGGAAGCGCCTGCTGGAACATCCTCTCTGGAAAGGGATTGAAGAGGGGACGCTGTCTCGCGAGCGGCTGGCGCTGTTTGCCTTGCAGGATTGGTGGCTGGTGCGTGATGCCTATCGGTTAGATGCGCTGGCAATTGCGGGTGTCGATGGGTTGGAGACGCAAGAGCTGTTGATCTCCAAGCTGGTTCCGAAGGTTGGGGCCTATAAGCTGTTGCTGCGTTTTGGAGAGGCGGTGGGCCTCGCTCGCTCAGATTTTGAGCAGGTTGAGCCGTTAGCAGGCTGTATGGCGCTGACAAACTTTTTCTATTGGATGCTGACATACGGTTCGCTGCCCGAGAAGCTGGCGGCAGTAAGTGCGAGCGAGGATATTTTTATCCAGATTTGTGCTCAGGTTGGTCCGGCTTTGCAACGTGAGTATGGCTTAAGCGCGGAACAGGTCGAGTTTTTTACCGCTCATGACACGCTGGGGGAACATGTTCGGCCTGTGGACGAGGATCTGCTGGCTCGCTATAGCAGTCCTACTGATCGTCAATTAATCACGCGTGCTGTACGCTTGAGTCACGAATTTGAGTTGCTCTTTTATGATACGATTGTAAATACGCCGCTTTAGGGGATCGTATAGTATATGGGATTGGGGTAGCTTATCGCCTGGGGTCAAATCGTATTTGATAAGTTACTTTTAGACTGACGGGGTCCGATATCTCGCTTTTTTGTCAATGTAGGATGTTTCAATGTATGCCTGTCTGCGATGTGACAAGAGGAGCGAGATATGGCTTCCATTTCTGGTCTGCCCGCGCTTGTGGAGAAAAAGCTAGAGGCTTTTGAACAACTCAAGGATGAATTTGAGCGTAGCTTTTACTATGTTCAGGAGATGCATGGCCAGCGGCGTTTCAAAGGCGTTTTGCTGTCCGACATCATCCGTTACCTGCACGCACTCTGGGTGTGTGATTGTAAAGATCGTCTGTTGGGAATTCCGAAATCGATCAAGCGTTACGAAGGCTTACTCTGCCTGGAACTGCTGCGTGACTGGCAGGAAGATGAATCGGGAATAGCTCCGGTTGTGGCTTTTTTGCAACGCAAGCTGGATATGATGTCCTTTGCTGACCTGACACGTCAAATTTACATTGCTCGGCAAGAGTCGCGGGATGCCGCGTTGGAGAGACGGCTTATCCATGGACGAGCCGTTTTGTTCAATCGAGGGATGAACTTGATGGCCGCGCTTGAGACATTATTTACGCTTGCTGAAGATAGTTCGCTGGAAGAGGTACGAGCCATCTGTCAACAAATGGGACACACGCCGGAACAGATTTCGCAACAGATCTCCCTTATGAAGACGCCCCTGTATGCCTATGTCCCCCACCAGGCGCTGGCCCAGACCAATATGCGCCTGATGAACAGGCTTGGTATTGAAGTGCTGACCGAGTCGGCGGAGCGCTCAGGCCAGGGGCCTGGAATTGTTGTGAAGAGCAAAATATCCAAAGCTCCCTATGCTGTGACTGTGATTCCTGGCTATCAAGAGCTACCATCAGGCACGGGCAGACATAGCGTATAAAGGATTTGTCAAAGGACAACGATAGACAATTTTTATCCTGCAAAACTGCTCATGAAGCGATTGTGCTATTTCGGCAATGAAATTTGCCAGGCAAGTATGTAGCACAAAACTTCAATGAGCAGTTTTCACTCCATCTTCGCACAGAGTTCTCTTAAGAGCTATATGATGGCTTGCCAGCGTAATGGGGCAGGCAACGAACTACCCACCCCTGACGAGAGCTATTTGTTCGCTACCCCGACAATAATTTTCTTCAAATGCCTGATCTCATGGGATTGGTGGTCGCCGAAGTGTTCCAGGTGTACATGACCTCTACTACTGGTGAAATGCTGCTTTTTTCCACCGACAGAGACGATTTGTATATCATCAAATTCAGAGAACCCAATTTTGCGACTAATCGTGACCGTTTCGATCGTACTATAGGGAATGCTATAGTGCTTTTGATTGGCATCGGTGAACGTAAGCGCCTTATCCTCAAGAATCCCATTGATAAGTTGATCGTTGTTGGTCAGGACCTTGTCCCAGGTTGGAATACGTTGCAGGCCTTCAAGAATCCAACCTGGGATAGTGCCATTGATGCGCTGATTTGCGTGCTTATCGAAGAAGGCCGGAATATCCTTGATTGTGATCATACCTTGCTCAAAAGAATAAATCTGACGGATGTCAGCGTAGTCTCCAAAGCCCACGACCGGGATAATATAAAGATTCTTGAAACGCGTATCGATCTGGGTAAGATACTGCTTCAGATGATGAATAAAGTAGCGGTTCTTCTTTAAAGGATTTGCGTACTCTTTGACAAAGGTACCTTCCCCATATTTTCCGACTTTTCGTTGTAATATCTTGCTGTCGTCATAGCCATCTTGAACTTGTTGAATAACGGTGCGCGTAAAGAAAAAGAGCCAGCGTTTTTTTATTTGCATTTCACGATAACGCGGAAGATAAGAGATCTGCCCTTTGTAGTTTTTAATTTCGACCGAGAAAAGATTTCCCTGGGTATAGACAAGGAAATCGCCTTCGAGATAGAGGCCAGGTTTTGTCGGGTGTGGGATAATCGGATTGCTGATCGAAAACGTTCCTTGCTCATGATCGATGATTTTCCCTGCATACTCTTCACCCAGTGCACCAAAGCGAGTCCGATCATCGGTTTCCGCTGTCGAGAGGGTATTAAACGCCCGTAGAAGGCGTTGAAGCAATGCCATGATCCGGGTCCTTCCTACATATTTTTATTGAGGTGCTGTTGCAGCATTTTCCATTATACAGGAAAGAGAGAGCCACAGACGCAAAAAGAGCAGATTTTTGCAGAAACCCAAGGTTTTGTATAAAGTCACGTGTGTACATCCCTGTGAAAATACCAGAGCCATGTTTGTCCGAAGCGTAAATGAGTGGATCTCTTCATTCTTAATGACGGATCATTTTAAACTTTCTTAAAAGCCAGTGCTTCCAGTTGATGATGTATTTATTTCTGGCAAACCTGTATCGGCTAAGCATCCCTGGCCCACCCAAAAGTCCTAGATGTATATCCTTCATTTCGTGTGCTATTCGCATACATAACAGGCACATCAAACAAAAATTTACTGATTGTAGAGAAACTGCTCATCCATGATTCAAAACATACGATACCAGGAGCTGAATTGTATTTTTCTGATGACTCTCTAGATGCGCGTTTAGCGAGTAGAATAAAAGAAGGAGAGAAAAAGAAGATATGGATATTTCATCTACATTTCCAGAATATGTGAAGACGAACAGAGAAAAACCTGCCAGGCTTACAAAAAGACCTGGATAAAACAATAAATGATACTATTAGAAATAACAATTACTGTTTATAAGGTGTGAGGTGGCGGTTAAAATACGCTTAGAAACTGTACCTGATTATGGCTGAATTGGGTAACGAAATCGGGAAGAGTTGCGGCGCCTGGAGGCTGAATCCTGGAGTTCCTTGATCGTTTTCCGATAATGATTACATTTTTGCCTTCTTTGCAAAAAGGAGCAAAGTGAAAGGGGCAAGCAGCCATGTTGGCAGAAACAGAGCAAACCTCGTATCGTAAGTCGGTTCCCCTATCCATTCGGATATCTTTTTTCTTGCTTGCTGCCGCAATTTTGCCTCTGATAATAACCTTATTTGTAAGTGAGCTACAGATT
>DASSXK010000175.1:0-2739 GCA_035703945.1 Ktedonobacteraceae bacterium
AAAGCGGCATGAATAATACAGGCATGACTGGTTTTGTCCTGCATACCGACAATATCGAAGAAACCTGTGAAACCCTCAAAGCGCGTGGGGTCAAAATGACCCAGGAGCTTAGCTCTCAGCCCTGGGGCAAATGGGCCCAGGTCGTCGATCCAGATGGCAATGAATTCGGCATCTGGGCGCCACCAGCGTAGGAACTCGCCCCCGATTCCCCTGATGATCAACATTTTTCGAAAAATGTTGATCATCAGTCTTCCTATTCCAGAGGTTTATCGCAATTTCACCAGATTTCTACAGACAAAGATCGAGGAGTTTTGCCTATGACCATCAATACAAATAAGCCCGCAGGAAAATATGCTGATGTAAACGGCATACGCCTTTATTATGAAGTTTACGGAAGTGGTCGGCCTTTAATCATGTTACACGGTGGTTTTGGCAGCATTGAGATGTTATCAGCTCTCACTCCCACGCTGGCACTCAACCACCAGGTTATTGGAGTTGACCTCTATGGTCATGGACGCACCGTTCTCACTGAACGACCCATCGATCTGATACAGATGGCTGATGATATCGCTGCTCTTATCCAATACCTTGGGCTTGAAAAGGCCGACCTGCTTGGCTACTCGCTTGGTGGGGCCGTGGCGCTCCAGACGGCCATTCGCCATCCAGAGCTTGTACATAAACTTGTTGTGATCTCGACGCCATTCAAACGTAGTGGCTGGCATCCCGAAATGCAACAAGGGATGTCGTCGTTTGACCCTCAGTTCTTTATAAACACCCCGATACATGGTGCCTACCAGCAAATTGCCCCCAAACCTGATGATTTTGTTCGTCTGGTGACTGAGATGGGTAAAGGCCTGAGCCAGGACTACGATTGGTCTAAAGATGTCGCCGCCATGAAAACCCCGACCCTGATTATCGCTGGCGATGCAGATGGTCTGCCTCCCTCGCATGCCGCCGAGTTTTTCGCCCTCCTCGGAGGTGGTTTGAAAGATGCTGGCTGGGATGGGGCACACATGGTACCCTCACAGCTTGCAATCTTGCCCCGCGCTACCCATTATGACATTATCAATCGAACGGACCTGCTCCTACCTGTTCTCACTCCGTTCCTGGATGAAAAGTAAACTTTTTAGACAAAAAAGTTGGGTATGCACACGTTACTCGAAACCGTGTGCATACCCAAAACGAGAGGTAAATTGCCCTCTCATCTAATCTTCTCGCCGTTACGCTGCCGCGACTCTGACAACAATCGCGGTCACGTTGTCGGGTCCACCCTCTTCGTTGGCGCGAGCAATCAGGCGTTGTACACTCTCATCGGGACCATATTGCTCGACGATTGTACGCAGATCCTCATCTTCCAGCACCCCGCACAAACCGTCGGTGCAAAGAATAATGCTATCACCTGGCATGACCGATTCAACAAAAAGATCGACCTCAACTTCTGGCTGGCCGAGGGAACGGTAGATTACATTGCGGCTCTCGTGGGTACGAGCCTCCGCAGCCGTAATCTCGCCCCGCTCAACCATCTGTGAGACGAGAGAGTGGTCGCGTGTGACCTGACGCAACTGGCCCTGATGCAGGACATAGACACGACTATCGCCAATATTTGCGACATAAAGCGTCTGTTCATGCAATACGGCCGCGACACAGGTCGCTCCCATCCGCTTGCTGCTCACACCAGCAGATTGTTTCGCCTCCATATCTTGTAGAATAAAAGTGTTAGCCTGTTTAATCGCTTTCTGAAGCGCGGTGGGGATATCATCCTGGAGATTTTGATAGTAGGATTCTTTGACATGCTTGATCGTCAATTCACTGGCGACCTCGCCCAGGTCGTGTCCTCCCATTCCATCGGAGACGACAAAAAGTGCGCCTCGGGCCTGGAGGAGTTGATCATCGTCCGGCACAATCGAGATCAGATTATCCTCATTATTCTCTCGTTTACGTCCGATATCTGTGCGTTGCGCAATGTCTAATGTATAGTGTAATGTCATCGCGAGCTGTTCCTTTCCACTCAGGGCCAATCTGCTTTCACCACTCCAACTTTTTACATGTTCTATACAGACAGTTTTTACAAAATCGTAGAAGAAATCAGCCCAGAGACGCAGCACCCCCGGCACTCCCTGCCAGTAAGAGGTATCGCGATAGGCATCGCGATAGACCCGCAACATCTCTGAGCCATACTCCTCGCGAAAATTCCGAGGATAAGCCAGTAATAAAAGCTTATACAGGCGTTCAGGGAAGGTCCCATGGCGACCCGTAGAGGAAGGAGGATATTCCACTAGATGCCTCCAATCAAACCAGGGCCGGGCAGAATCTGTTTGTTCTGAACGATTTGCACCAGTTGTTCCAATCGGCGAGCTTCGGCCTGCAAAACGCGGACCCCAAAGCCTGTGAGCCGATAGTAGCGTCGGCGCTCATCGCCATGAACTGGATCGGGCCGTTCCGGAGCCTCAACGATTAAACCATCCTTGAGCATCCGTTGAATTGATCCATAGAGCGTCCCTGGCCCCATCCGCATGGCGCCTCCAGTGCTTTCGCCTACCTCTTGCATAATCGCATAGCCGTGCTTCTCACCATCCGCGAGGGCCAACAAAATGTGGAAGACAGCCGGTGTGAGCGGCAGCAACTTTTCCGGAACACGCAGATCATCATTTGACATACCCTTATCTCCTCAACCACTAACCGGAGCGACCGGCTTTTTATAGATCTATATCACCATCGGATATATCCGTTATTGATATA
>DASSXK010000310.1:0-4408 GCA_035703945.1 Ktedonobacteraceae bacterium
AGGGGTCTGGGGGCAGAGCCACCAGCGTACCCTTCGTACCCCTCGTACCTTACTCTTCTTGTCGTTGCCAGCCGTGGGAGCGGAAGATGTCGAGGGTTTTTTGGTCGCCGGGCACGTAACTTACCAGTGAGTAACTGGATACACCTGAAAATACCGTTGTGGCCGTTCTGAGTGTGACCCTCCCCAACTCGGAATGCTGGATTTGAAACACAAAAGAGGGAGCGGGCCGAGCGTCGGCATACGTCGTAGCGGAGATGCGGCGGAACTCTGATGATTCTCTCAAACGCTTCCACAGCTCCTTATATTCGGGCAGATGCGTATAGGTGCGAACATTGTACTGGAAATCGCTTACCAGACGACGGGCGAGATTCTCCCAGCCCTGGAAACGTCTTCGCCATTGAGGGTTGAAGATCAGCTCCAACAGATGCATCGGCGTGCCTTTGGTCAACTCCTCCTCGACCTCGAATAAATAGATGGCCGCCTGATTCCAGGAATGTAGATACCAGATGCGATCCAGTGAATGGGCGGGATACGACGTATTATGGACCAGCAGACGAGCCAGCTCGCCCATATCCAGCAAGATACTATCGGGATCGGGTGCCTCGATAAAATGGCCCGTCATCTTTGTATACGCCTGATAGAGAGTAAATTGCTCCTGATTTTCAAGTTCCAGGGCACGAGCAATACTTTGCGCCACATGCGGAGAAGGGTTACGCCGTTTGCCAGACTCCAGATGGTAGATATATGTCCGCGACAGACGGGTAGCCTGAGCCAACTGACCCTGCGACATCCCGCGTTTGCGTCGATAAGATGTCACAAGTTGCGCGAAATCCGTTTCGTGTAAAATCATATAATTTACCTCTCCCGTTAGCTACATGACTCATTATGCCTCATTTTTTGTTAGCTGGCAACATATCAATATGCAGAATAAGGAATTATAATTAGGTTGTGGGACGTATAAGCTGTTGTAGTGGCTCAGAGAGGAGCTGTTACGGATGACTGATATTCCAGAATTGAAAAACTCTTCAGCGGAGGAAGGAAGCTCCGCAATTTCCTCAAAGCAGGTGGGGCAAGCTGTGGCGACACACCCCTGGTTTCAGCACTATGAACAGGGTGTTCCGTCCCAGATTGAGATTCCTGAACAACCCCTGACCTGGCTACTTGATCGTGCCAACCGACTCTTCGCAGGCAATACAGCAATTACTTATTTTGGGGCCAGCATGACCTATGCCCGATTAACAAAATATGCCAGGCGTTTCGCAGTGCAACTGCTACGCATGGGTCTGAAAAAAGGCGAGCGGGTCGCGCTTGTCTTGCCGAATATTCCTCAGTACCCGATTGCTTACTATGGGATATTACTGGCTGGCGGCGTCGTTGTTCCGACGAACCCGCTGTATACCGAACGCGAGATGCAGCATCAGTTGGAGGACTCTGGCGCTAAGATCGTGGTTACGTTGGATATTAGCTATCCAACGGTGCGGGCTGTGCGCAAACATGTTCCGATTGATCATGTCATTATTGCGGGTGTTCCTGATTTTATGCCGCCGCTGCTGAAGCTGGCCTATCCGCTGGCCCAACGCAAAACAAAGGCGAAAAATCCTCAACCCACCTTGTCCGCGCAAGAAATGAAAGATGATGAGACGATCCACTTGATGACGGACGTGCTGAACGTGCGTAGCAAGCAAGGTGGCATCGAAGTCTTCAATTTGCCAGAGCCGGCCGCCCAGACTGATCTTGCTGTACTGCAATATACTGGCGGAACTACGGGCCTTTCCAAAGGCGCAATGCTCACCCATCGCAATCTGCTGGCGAATGCTTTGCAGACGCGATCCTGGACTCCTAACCTGATCGAGGGCCAGGAAGTAACACTCTGCGTTGCCCCGTTGTTCCATTCCTATGGTGCCACCGTTGGCATGAATCTTTCTATTTCTGCCGGGGCCAATATGGTCCTGCTACCACGCTTTAAGCCGCAAGAGGTTCTCAAGGCGATCAAGAAGTACCATCCAACACTTTTCCCTGGTATTCCTACCATGTATCTGGCTTTGTTGCGCGAAGCCGGAAAAGATACCACATATTTTCAATCGATCAAGTATTGCATCAGCGGAGCCGCACCCTTGCCAGCGGCGGTTCGTGAAGATTTCGAAGCTGTCACGCATGGTAAACTGGTAGAGGGCTATGGCCTAAGTGAAGCCTCGCCGGTTACTCATTGCAATCCCCTCAACGGCGATTTTCGCAAGGGCAGCATCGGCCTGCCTTTTCCAGGTATAGATGCCGCCATTTGGGACACCGCTACCAACAAACCTTTGCCGCCAGGGGAACTTGGTGAGATTATGGTCAAGGGACCAAATATCATGCAGGGATATTGGAAGCGGGAGCAGGAAACCGAGGCCATGTTCTCCGGCGAGTGGATGCGGACAGGTGATCTTGGCACGATGGATGCCGATGGATACTTTTACGTCACCGAACGTGCGAAAGACATGATCATCGCAAGTGGATATAACGTCTATCCACGTGAAGTTGAAGAAGTTCTGTTTCGTCATGAAGCGGTCCAGGAAGCGGCTGTGGCCGGTGTTTCCCACGAGTATCGGGGTGAAACCGTTGCGGCATTTGTGGTCCTGAAGCCTGGCTACCAGCCGACCGAAGAAACACGAGAGCAGATCCTGGCATTTTGTAAACGTGAATTGACAGCGTATAAAGTCCCCAAAATTTTAGAGTTTCGTGATGAACTACCGAAATCTCTGATCGGTAAAGTGCTGAGAAGAGAATTACGCGCAAGCCTTTCCTAAGGAGGAAAATCAAGCCTATGTCAACGACGATGAAGCCAATCGAAGCGGGCACCGCCTTTTTAACTACCCCGGTCAGCGAAAGCGCCGATAAAATCTTTACCCTGGAGCAGCGTGACGAAGAGCAGCGCTGGATCGAGGAATCAAGCGCCAGTTTTGTACAGCGCGAGGTTCTGCCAAAGGTCGATGATATTGACGCTCAGAAGCCCGGTGTGCTGCCAGCACTACTGAAGAAGGCCGGAGAGCAGGGCCTCTTGAGTATCGACGTGCCAGAGGAATATGGTGGTGTGGAGCAAGGCATGCTCGTCAGCGCCCTGGTCGCCTCCGCACAGCGAGAGGCTTCATTCAGCGTTGCCTTTGGCGCACATACCACGATCGGAACTCTGCCGATCGTATTCTATGGCAACGAAGCTCAGAAGCAGAAATACCTGCCAAAGCTGGCAACCGGCGAATGGATCGCGGCCTACTGTCTGACAGAGCCGGGCGTTGGTTCGGATGCGATGGGTTTGTCAACCCGTGCCGCCCTCTCTGAAGATGGTACCCATTATGTCTTGAATGGTACCAAGCAGTGGATCTCGAACGCTGGCTTCGCGGACGTCTTTATCGTCTTTGCTCGCATCGGCAACGAGAAGCCTTCGGCCTTTATCGTCGATGCCAAAACTCCAGGTATCACGACCGGACCCGAAGAGAACAAGATGGGCATTAAAGGCTCATCCACCCGTCAGGTCATCTTTGAGGATGCCAAAGTTCCGGTTGAGAATCTGCTGGGCGAGATCAACAAAGGCTACAAGATTGCTTTCAATATCCTGAACATCGGTCGTTTGAAACTTGGGGCGGGGACAGTCGGTGGGGCCCGCAGCGCTCTGGGTATGGCCGCCGCCTACACAACCGAGCGCAAAGCCTTCAACCAGCACCTGAGCAAATTCGGCATGATTCAGAAGAAACTTGCTCGCATGGCTGCTGAGACCTATGCCGCCGAGAGCGAAGTCTTCCGCACAGCCGCCGATATTGAGCAAGCCCGCCGCAGTGCCGGTGAGAATACCAACGCCGTCTTCAAAGCGATTGAAGAGTACTCGATCGAAGCTTCGATTGCCAAGGTTCATGGCAGCGAAACCCTGGCGATGGTCGTCGATGAAGGTGTCCAGATCTTCGGTGGCTACGGCTTCATGCACGAATATCCAATCGAGAAGGCCTACCGTGATGCCCGTATTCAGCGCATCTTCGAGGGCACCAATGAGATCAATCGCCTGGTTGCTTCGGGAACACTTTTCAAACGCGTCATAAATGGTAGCTTGCCATTTATGAACCAGGTACCGGAGATCGAGGCTCGCCTCAAATCTGGTCAGGCTCCTGATCGCGCCGGTGAAAATGTCCCTACCGAACTGCATGGGGCCGTCAACGCCCTGGAGCGCGCCAAGGACGCGATGATGTATGTCGCAATGCGCGTCGCGATGAAGTATATGCAGCGCCTCGAACAGGAGCAGGAATTCATCGAATACCTGGCAAACATCCTGATCGACCTCTACGCCGTTGATAGTGCCCTGGCGCGGGCCATCCAGGCCAGCCGCCGTGGCGATGACAACAGCGCGGTCCATTCCAAACTGGCACAACTGGCAACCTGGTTG
>DASSXK010000344.1:0-13173 GCA_035703945.1 Ktedonobacteraceae bacterium
TGTGGCGTCGCCTTTATACTGCTTGAGAAGATCGATCCATTGCTGGAACGTTTGCAGTTGTGTGTCGCCCTGACCTTTCATGATGCCATTCACCGCTGGCGTGTTTAGCGTCGTTGGCTCACCCTGGACCGTAGTACGTGAGGATGCATTGGTGCCACAGGCGCTAAGCAATACCATGCTTAGCATCAACCCGATGATCATAGGTGAGAGGCGTAGGCCCCTTTTCTTCGCGGACGGCTCATAGTGCATATACATATCCTTTGATAGATCTGCCTTGTGGCCTGCAAGGTCTCTTCTATTAGATTATTAGAACTCATGTGACAGACTCTTAATAACGAACAAGACAGACGCGTAAATTAATCCTGCATGATGAAACAGTATTATACCTGAGATAAGCGTTACCTGTGGATCGCGAGTCCTTTTTTGTAATTATACTCATTATACGCCGATAAGACTATGAATGTTTTCACAGTTTTACCAGATAGGACTTTTGTAAATAGTTGTTTAGCATCTGTAATCGTACAGCGTTCAAGGAACCTGAATTCGCTAGGACGCTTGAATTCTGCTCAGCAATTGTTGATGAAGTTGCTCGCTGTTGGCTACGACCAGCGAGTATGTTTCTTTCAGATCCGTAATTGGACGCAATGGCTTGCCTGCTTCATCTGAGACAACGCCGCCTGCTTCCAGCACGATATGCAGTGAGGCCAGAAAAGATTCTCCCGTGATGATATTGCCCACATCGATATAGGCATCATAGGCCCCGCTGGCAACGTAGACCACATCCATCGCGGAACTTCCGGTGCGCCGGATTTTTGCGATTGGTGGCTCATCGATTGCCAGCTTCTGGATGATTGAACGATCTCGACTATCCATATTGAAACCCGCGACGCAGTCGGCAAGGTTGGTTGTTTCGCTGACCTGACAGCGTCGGCCATTCAGGAAGGCTCCGCCTCCCCGCTGCGCCTGGTAGACGACGCCACTGAACAGCTCCCCCACAAGCGACCACTGGACGTTTTCGGGTAAGACCGGTGCCTCAATCGGTAGCACGGCCATTGCCACCCCGGCTGTCATGATGCCTTGCTGGACATTCGCAGAACCATCAATCGGGTCCATTACGATGCGGTAGGTGGGACTGGGAGCCGTGGTGAAGGTAGCACGTTCCTCGGTGATGATCTCAAAACCATAGTGGCTTTCGATTAAACCACTGATAATAATATCCTCCGCCTCGCGATCAAACTGCATCGTAGTGTGTTCGGCGGACTGAAAGTAAACCTGGCCACGATCCAGACGTTCCGAATGAACATAGGCTCGCACCTGACGAAATAGCTGTTCCAAAAGTTCAAGCATTTTTCAACTCAATCGTTATTCATCAAAGCCAACCCCATAGACAGGCTTTTGCCCGCATTATACCATTACCATAACAATTCACTTCGCAGCGGCGCTCTCGCGCCTCCTGAACACTTAGCAAGCAGTCCGCATTGGAAGCTCTCCTCTAGCCCTGCTTGTCCTGGCATCTCAAGCGCGTTCAGTCAGCGAATTGAATGGTTTGCCAGTTGACCCCTGCTGGGCAACTTGAATGTTAACCTGTTCTGAAGTAGTCGGTTGTATAGGCACTGGAGTTTGTAAAAAGAATGGCCGAAACCCTGGTAGTTTGCCTAACCGCTGACGCGTTAACTGGATAGCAAGCTCGCTTTGATCACAGGCGATCCAGCGACGTCCCAGGCGTTCCGCGACGCCCGGTGTGACGCCACTTCCACAAAAACAATCGAGCACTAGATCGTTTTCCTCGGAGGAGGCCAGGATAATCCGTTCCAGCAGCCCCTCCGGTTTCTGGGTGGCGTAACCATTGCGTTCAGGATCGCGTTGATGGAGATGGCTGATGTCGCTCCAAACGTCGGATGGGGTCATATGCTGATCTTCCGTATAGGTGTAGGTCCGCCCCGAGGAATTGATGGACCAGGAGATGAGTCCCTGGGCGTCTGTCTGCCTGCGCATATGATTCCGTTTATGTGAGCCGCGTTTTTCCCCGATCCGTTCAGGATGAAAACAGAATGTGTTTGAACGAGTATAAAACAGGATCGTGTCATGCTTGCGCGCATAGCTGCGCGAGGAGCGTCCCCCTGATTGATAATGCCAGATGATCTCACTTTTAAAGCCGCCCCCTTTGTGGGCCAAGCTAAATATTTCATCAAGCATCATCCGGGCATGATGAACAACCCGCCAATCAAGGTGAAGATAGAAACTTCCATCGTCCGCCAGCAATTGATAAAGTTCAATGCATGTTTCGTATAGCCATTGAAGATAGGTATCGAGGTTGTTCTTCCAGAGGTCCTGGTAGGCGAGTTGGGGTTTGCTGGCAAGCTGGGATTTGCTGTTAAAGCTTCTGCCTGTCATAAAAGGGGGGTCGATGTAGATAAGCTGTACTCCCTCGGAAAATTCTTGCTTGAGAGAGGGCAGGATCGTGCGTTTATCTCCCAGAATCAAACGGTTATGCCAGGCGGGAGGTTGATTGTTGGACTGAATTTGTTTCGATTCCGGCGGTGGAGAGATGAGCTCCAGGGTTTGTAAATGACACTGTGTGACGGATTGTGCGGGTGGATCTGATTTTCCTTTCCAGATCAGTTCAGCCATCTGTTTTTCCCCCCGGTTGAAATAAACATTGACAGAGATACTTGCCCATGTGGAATAATAGTATCTGCCAATGTATCAATGATAAAGATTGGCAATGAGGTTGCAAGGGGCGAAGCCCCTTGCGTGGCCCCGAAGGAGAAATGGGATTGCAAGGGGCGAAACCCATTGCCTGGGTCCTGATCCTACTCTCCTTCCTTCGTGGCCTGAAGGAGAAATGGGGTTGCAAGGGGTTTCGCCCCTTGCCTGGGGTCTGGGGCTGTGCCCCAGTAAACTTTCCCCCTCCTCGCCGCCGAAGGCGGCATCTTTTTAATGAAGATAGATGACAACTAACTGATTGTAATAGTAGGTAAGAAAATCGCATCTGTCAACGCAAGTTGAGCTTTAATCGGAACGTGGTACAATAGGGTTACGGAAAAACATGTAATTTGTTTGGTTTCTACTGGTTACGCTCTCAAGCGACAGGAAAAATTGCTGGGAAATGGGCACTCGGGGTTGTAAGGCGTTTGCCAAAACTATTTCACCTCAGAGACACTCCGCCGCTACTTTCGATACAGTATAGTAGTGGATAATTTATTAATGTTTGGGGATAATTTTCATGGAATACTTGTGGATATTTATCGGCTTCGTTGCTTACGCGGGTGGCTTAGTGATTATTACGCGATTAACTCCGATCCTGATCACGCATCCATACGATGATCCAACGTTTATGGGGGCGTCGATCGTAGATGTGATCGGTGGCATACTCGCTTTTATAGGGATTCTATTGCCGTTTGCGCTTTTTAGTGGCGGCCTTTTTGTCAGGTTTATCGATTTCTTCCTGTTGATTGGTTTGCTGCTGATCAGTGCTCGGACAGGGATTCGAAGCTTCCGGGCGGGATATGGTACCTATCGGTTCTCTCGGATATTTGCGTCAAGTTATGGCTTGTTGCTATTTATCGCCTCTCTTTATTGTCTGATCTTGTTGTTTGTACCAACTCCTTAAGGATACCCTGGGCGCGACAGCTTGTTTGAAGCCGGGAGATCTCTTTAAAGATGAGATCTCCCTTTTATTTTGTGCACCTAGAGATACTTTTCGAACCAGCTCACTGTCCGTTGGAGACGTTCCTCGCGCTGGCGTGGACTGCCAACCCCTGGCCAGTCGATCAGGTGTCCAACCCCGGGAAAGAGTACCAGCTCAACCGGCTTCTGCAAGCGGCGTAGGCTGATAAAAAACTGGAGGGATTCACTGGTGGGACAGCGCAGATCGTTCTGGGAGTGCAGCAGAAGCAGCGGTGTTTGGACCCTGTCCACATAGGTCAGGGGCGAACGGCTCTCCTGCAACTCTTTACCGCCTTCTTCTTTATTCATGATCATGTTGAACCACAGCGTCTGGTCAGATAACAGACCTGAGCTTGACAGCGAACTGATCCCATTGCGGCTGACGGCCGCTTTAAAGCGCGTTGATTGCGTGATTGCCCAGTTAGTCATAAAGCCACCATAGCTGAGGCCGCCAATCCCCAGGCGCTCTCCATCTACCGGCTCGTTCGCGATGACATAATCTATGCCAGCCATCAGGTCTTTATAATCCTCGCCGCCCCAATCATGAATGGAGGCGCGACAAAACTCTTCACCATAGCCCAGGCTGCCGCGTGGATTGGCGGCCAGGACCGCAAAACCTTTGCCTGCCAGTACCTGGAACTCGTGAACATAACTATCGGCCCAGGCCAACGATGGTCCGCCATGCACTTCAAGAATCAGGGGCGCTTTGGCGCCGGGAGCCAGAGGCGGGAGGTATAGCCAGCCTTCGATCTCAAGACCATTGCTGCCCTGCCAGCTCAGACGCCTCGGTCGGATGACCTGCCGACTGTGCAAAAGTCCATCGTTGATGCCCGTGAGTTTATGCAGATTCTCGCCATTTCCATCCATCAGCCAGATGTCGCCTGGCGTGAACCAATCTACCCGGACCATCACGATTGTTTGACCATCGCGGCTAATCTGTGGGGAGAGATAGAGTCCGTTGCCGGTCGTGAGGGGTTTGCGCTTCTGCTCAATAAGGTTCAAGCGGTGCAGGTGGACCTGTCCGCGTTGCTGGACCGTCGCTAGAAGCTCTTTGCTGTCAGGATACCATTGCAGTGGTGCAAGCATGATGCCATGTATCTCATCGACAATCCCCTGCATACAGGTGATCTCCAGACTATCTGGTGTTGCTGGCCTGGGCGTGGTGGGTCCGTGTGGATTAACAATCCAGGGGGAGATATTGCTGGTCTCTGTCTGATCGTTGCTGTAATAGTAGGCGATGACCTCGCCATCCGGGGACCAGTTGGGCAGTTGAGCCAGCCCCTCCTCGGGCGTCAGGCGGCGCATCTCCTGTAACTCGAAATTGTAGACCCAGAGGGCCCGACTGACACTCAGATCTGGATCAGGGCGACGGTTCGCGGAGAAGACAATCTCCTTACCGTCCGGGGACCAGCTTGATTCAACAAGATCGACGGGCTCGGCTGTCAGGCGAGTCGTTTGACCAGCCAGCGTGGTGAGCCAGAGCTGTTGATGGCGGCCCTGTTTAAAGCCGATTCCATCCCAGGCCTCATCAAGGCGCGTATAGACGATGCTGGTCTCGTTGTTGTCAGAGGCTTCCTGGTCGTCCTGCGGCTTCCAGGCGGCATGGACTAGGAAGGCCTGACCATCCGGTCGCCAGCTAAATTCGCTGACACCTTGTGAGAGATGGGTGAGCTGACGGGCCTCACCGCCTTCCATTGGCAGTAGAAAGATCTGGGATGGGCCTGCCCGGTCGCTTAGAAAGGCTAACGTCGTGCCATCAGGGGACCAGCGTGGGGACGTATCGTAGTGCTCGCCGCTGGTAATCTGTTGTGGCTGGTGGCCCCGGTCAGTCGCCGCCAGCCAGATAGAACTGAGTGAGCGATTGGCCTGTTTATCGCTGGCCTGGATTGTGAAGACAATCTGACGTCCATTGGGCGAGAGTCGAGGGTCGCCGGGAATCTGTAACTGGAGGAGATCTTCAACGCTCATAAAAGGCTGGGCCGCAATTGCCTGGACCGGGACTGCCTGCGCCACCGCTCCTTCGTGCTGTCCCGCGCTCTCGCTTGTCCTGCGCTGTACAGTGGGGGTGTCATTGTTATCAAGCATGCTGTTTCTCCAATGTGCTATTACAAAACACTTCGCAACGGCGCTCTCGCGCCGACTAAGCGCTTTCTGATCAGGGATCTCTGGAACGCTTCGCCGTTGATCGTTTCTGGCAAAGGTTCGTCCAGACTTCTCAAGCGCCTTCAGTCAGCGAAGTGAATGGCTTTGCTGGTAATAATGCTACTCACTACCAGACGTTTGAATTGCCCAAATATGGTCATTGCGTTTGCGGGAATTCATTGTTTTAAAGTGTTTTGCTGCCGCCTTAGGATTGGTCTGATATCGTCCTCTTTCTATAATACGGATTCAACTTAACAGTAGTATACTTTGTCCTCTAATCGTTGTATATGGCTGGTGCGTTGCAAGGGGGATATGCGTATTGTATAGTTGACAGCAGGATGGGATATCCAGCGATCCAAGGCGTAGATTGCACGCTAAACCTTCCAGTTGCTCGCTATCTACCAGGACATTTCTTTCAATTTTATTGAAAGCATGTTTCTGATTATTTGATTGACCGGGAAGGTGAATATATCCCCAGGATGAGGAGGCCACATAATGATTGTTGGCGAAATTATGACTACCAAATTGATTACGCTCAAGTCGGATGACCTGCTAGGACATGCCGTAAACTTGTTACGTCAGTACCAGTTTCATCACCTTCCGATTGCCCGCTCCCGGCGTATTCCGGGCAAAGATGCGCCAAATTCGTTTGTTGCCCCTCCTGAACAACTGCTCTTCGAAGGGATGCTTTCCAGCTATGATATCGATCTGGTGGTGGTTCGCAGCACGCAGCAGCAACGGCCCTGGCAAGATTTGACGGCGGCGGAAGTGATGACACGCGCGGTTGTCTGTGTGACTCCCAATACGAATGTGGCGGCCGCCGCCCAGATTCTGGTCGAACGGGGACTCAATGCCCTTCCCGTTGTGGAATACGAGCAGGAAGACGCTACAGGGGAAGCTGAGGCACAAGGCTCAGTCTCAACCAGGACCGTCCTGGTGGGTTTGCTGACACGTAGCGACTTGCTGATCTCCCTGGCACGCGCTTTGGGAGCCTATGAGCCAGGGATGCAACTCACCCTCCCTCTACCGGGTGGAGATCTGCGTCCGCTTTCTCAGATGTTGAATCTGGCTGCTGAAATGCATGTGCCGATCCGTAGTTTGCTTGCTTCGCCAGGCGAAGGGGGAGTGCCGACTGTGGCGACGGTGCGGTTGGGAACCATCAACCCGGCACCTCTGCTGGTGAAGTTGCATGAGGCTGGAATTCGTTACTCTTTTGTTGATCCCGCTCTGGTGAATCAACCGACGTAGGGATATTCGAGCGTACTTTGACAAGACGAGATCTCTTGATGATGGATGATCCACCAGAGGAAGGTGATTGTTATGTCGCAAATGTTGCTGCATGCCTCTTCATGTTTGCTTTATGATCCTACTGAACTGCACTATGACTTTGGGCCAAGACATCCCTTGCAGGCGGCGCGTAGTCGGGCCCTGCTAGATGTGCTTGAGCAGTCTGGTCTCTGGTCCCCGCGACAGCTCCCAAAGCTTCCGTTCAGGGCCGCAACCAGGGAGGAGCTGAGCCAGATTCATCAGATGGACTATATTGAGGCCGTGCAGCTTCTGGGTAAGCCGCTGGAGGAGGGCGCGTCCGCAGAAGAGATCGAGAAGCGTAAGCTACTGGCTGATAAATTCGGCTTTGGGGATGGCGATACCCCACCTCAACCAGATATGCATGAGGTTTCGGCCGCGATCGCGGGTGGGACGCTCGTTGCCCTGAGCGCCGTAATGGGTCTGCCCGATGGTGGGATCTTTGAGGATGAGGGGCAGCGACCCCTGCATGTATTTCATCCCCAAGGAGGTCTACACCATGCCTGGGCGGAGCGAGCTTCGGGCTTCTGTGTTTATAATGACGCGGCGGTGGCGATTGCCCAGATTCTGCGACAGAGCGAGGCCAAGGTGCTCTATCTTGATTTGGATGCTCATCACGGCGATGGGGTGCAGCGGGCCTTTTACGATGAGCCTCGCGTGATGACGGTCTCGCTGCACGAAACGGGACGCTATCTCTTTCCCGGCACAGGCGATGTGCTGGAGGTTGGAAGTGGCCTTGGACGCGGCTATTCAGTGAATGTACCATTGGAGCCCTTTACTGAAGATGCTTCTTACCAGGAGGTACTGGAGTCCTTGTTGCCTCCGTTGTTGACGTCTTTTGCGCCGGATGTGATTGTGAGCCAGCATGGCTGCGATGGCCATGCCTGGGACCCTCTGACGCATCTACAGTTGACGTTGCAAGGGATTCGCAAGCAGGTTACGTTTGTACATGAACTGGCGCATACCTATTGTGAGGGACGCTGGGTCGCGCTGGGTGGTGGTGGCTATGACCTTTATCGCGTTGTGCCACGCGCCTGGAGTATCGTCTGGGCCGAGATGTCCGGTCAGACCTTGCCTGAAAAGCTGCCGCAAGCCTGGGTGGACCACTGGCAACCAATCTGGAAATCGGTTGAGGAGCAGGATGCCGAGGCTCAAGAGGTCATGGGCAATCAGCCTGCACCGATGTACTTCCCGCTGACCTTCCAGGACCGCCCGGGAGATTTTCTCACGCAGCCGAGACGCTGGCAGATCAGCCATACCAATCGCCTGACAGCTTCGCTGGTGAGACACCTTCTGCTGCCATCCTCGATTCGGCAGGCCTTTCCCTCGTCCCAGCGGCGCTCGCCGATGGCGGGACTGTTTGATCTTCTGCATCTGCGGGGAAGCGCAACACCCTCGCGTACAAAGACTCTGAATACTCCTAAGGGGCAGGTGTTGTTACGAGATTTTTGTCCTCCTTCCCTGGTTGAACGTTTGCGGGCGGATGAGGGCTTGAAAGCCTTTGCACGTCTGCCGGAGCGTGAGCACAAGCTGCTTCTGAATATTTCAAAGCGGCCCGACTGCGCCCTGGCCCTGGCCCATACTCCCAACGGGGAGATCGTCGGAGAGGTTACGCTGGCTCCGGGCGATGAATGGTGGGAGGGACTGGAGAACGTCTACGAGATTGCGATCGAGGTGAGTTCGAACTGGCGGAATGTCGGGATTGCCCATTCACTGCTCTCCTTTGCGCTGGAACTGGATGCGCTTGAAGATATGATTTTCTTCGCGATTGGACTGGCCTGGCACTGGGATATGCAGGGACTGGATATTTCGGTCTACAAGTATCGTAAGTTGATCATAGAACTGTTTGGAAGCCAGGGCTTTACCGAATATCCCACCACAGAGCCAAATGTTACGATGGAGCCAGCGAATGTCCTGCTGGCAAGAATTGGCAGTCGGGTTGATGCCCGCACCTCCAGTAGTTTTTATAATCGGTTGTTGAATTCCTCAAATCTTTCAAGGTATTAAGGGGATCTGTCAACTTACTAAAGGGATCTGTCAACATTCTCAGGTTTTTTTATCTTCAAAGGGGAGAATCGGAACGGTGATAGCCGTTTTGGTTCCCTCTTTTTTTTTAGGCTCGCTCAGTCTTCTCAGATGAAACTTGAAAATGGCTCAGAAACCTTAGAGGAAGATAAGATTTCGCTTAGATTTATTTAGCAAAATCTAAGCTAACTATCAGGTTAAGGCAAGGTATCTAAGTTTCTGCTTAGAGCACGTTATGGAAGAGCTTATAATGCCTAAAATCGCTTGAATTTTGAGCTGAAAAGGCTTACTCTAAATTCGAGACAAGAAAGTGAGGATTCAAAAAAATGCAAGTACGTGAGAGAGCAAAAACCCAAAATCATGAAATTACCGATGGCGTTTTAGCGCAACAGACCCTGGCTGGTGATCAGCAAGCATTCGAGGTTCTGGTACAGCGATATAGTGCGCCACTATTTAACTTCATCTGCCATTTCCTGGGTGATTACGATCAGGCTTGTGACGTTTCCCAGCAGGTCTTCCTACAACTGTACATTTCCCTGCCGACCCTGCGCACGGGTGAGCCTCTGAAAGCCTGGCTGTTCCAGGTCGCTCGTAACCGCTGCCTCGATGAACTGCGTCGCAAACGTGCCATCCACTTTTCCGAACTTGAGTCAATGAATGACGAGGACGAACTGTCGCCCCTGGCTTCTATGCCTGATCCCTCGCCGCTACCTGATGAGTTGGCCGAACGTCATGATGTCCAACAGCGTCTTCAAGGTGCCATCAACAGCCTGCCTCCAAAATTCCGTTCTGTAGTTCTATTACGCTACGCCGGTCAATTGAGTTTCTCAGAAATTGGAAAAGCTTTGAGTATGCCTGAGGCTACCGCGAAAACATACTTCCAGCGGGCCAAGCCTTTGCTCCGCAACGCGCTTGCCGGGCAGCTACAGGTCTCTCCTGCTTGCTAGGGGAGTGTTCTGAAACAGGGCCAACGAATATCACAAAAGCATCACATTTTGCTAACCTGAGAGGAAAATGGTAAGTGGCTGAAACTTCCCATATTTGCGATTCGTACTAACAGCAGAGACGACACGAACGCAACAGAGGGAGTTTATATATGCAATATACGCCACAATTCGTGAGAGCAGCCGATATTCAGAGCCCACGTCCGGAAGCCGAAGAGGATGACATTGACAGGCTTTTTGGGAAGCTACAACAGGTAGAGCCACCCGCATCGCTGGTGTCCGGTATTCTCTCATCTATCTCTAGATTGCCGAAGGATATCCATACCCGTAAGGATGTATCGGATCTGAATCTCGAAGACTATATTGAGAAGAGAGTAAGCAACGAAGGTGGGAACCGGCATTTGAATGGCCCTGTGATAAGGAAAGATGTAAACGCGTCCCATTGAGGCTTTTGCGGAAGCTTATGGCTGGACGGGTTGGGATATATTTGTAGGCCTATCCAACGAACTGGAAGGGTCGAGGAAACACAGGGCGCTAGAATCAAATGATTGCTTGAATTTTGACTGAGGTAGGAAACCGAAACTGCGTAGCCGACTGAATGAATAGTGAGGCCTCAGGAACAAGAAAAAAATGAAGAGAGAAACTTAATACCAGGTACTGGTAGGCGCTGAGATCGCTGATCAGTACCCGGTAATTTTTTATATTTTGGCCAGGATAGCTTCTCACCCTCGTATGGGCTTAGAGGAATGGATGAAGGCCTTGAAGAAGTAGGCATTCTTAAGCGATCTGGTCTGTTAATTTACCAGTATTGACCAACCAGCGAACGAACTCAAGCCGTCGATGATATGCCAGGGCCTGTAACTTCTCTCGCTCATCGCGTTCCTTGCGGAGCTTGCGCAGATGAAGCACCTCAATTTCGCCAAACCCACCAGCACGCAAAATCTCATTGGTCTCTTCTTTGCGGTCCATGCGACCCTCCTTTATTACCGAGCATATCCTAACGGGGGTGTTACGTTTAGCATCCGTTCAATACGCTTCAGAAGTATAGGCAAGTGATAGGGTTTGGGCAAGTGATCCAGTGTCGCTCGTGCCTCGCCGCGATGGAGCATATGCTGCCGAATGGCAGTTGCGGCGCTGGTGAGCAGAACAGGTGTCTTAGCAAGCGCCCGTAATTCTTGCAGGACATCCCAGCCGTTGAGCTGGCCTGATAGATCAAGATCGAGCACTACGAGGTCGGGGAGGGAGCGTTGAATTTCTTCAATCGCCTCTTCTCCGCTGCATACAGTAGTAACAATGTAGCCCTGGGCAGTTAAGAGACCCGCCTCAAGATGGGCCAGTGATAGATCATCTTCGACGACCAGAATACGCCGTTGTACGAACTTTATCATTGCTTCGTCCTGCCGGGTATCAAGCGTATCAATTGGTTGTATCGGCTGGCCTCCAGCGGTTTGAATATCAGGCGTGCTGCTCGCAGCATTTTCATCGCGCATAGCTAACATCCCTGTCCTGGTTGCTTGCACTTCTGCTGCGCCAGCCCCGCCGATGAGACGGTGAGAAATTCCTTTCCTCTGTGCATAGTGTACCTGATTTTTCGTGATAAACATGTGAAGATAGATAGGAGTTGTGTGAATTTATTGTGAAGATTGGTTGATTGGTTCAAATCAGGTATTTCCTTGCTCCGGAGCAAGAGGACGTTACTTATCCTCACCGGGAATGGGGCCGACGTCAAGCGTTTTATCGGGATGGGGCACAAAGTAGCCAACCCCTAATTCGTTCAACAGGAAGCGTGGTTCAGTGGGGTCGGGTTCAAGTTTGCGGCGTAAGTGTCGAATAAAGGTCCGCAAATAGGTATTTTCGTGGCTGTAATCGGGTCCCCAGACACGTTGCAGCAGCTCGCGATGCGTCAACACCTTGCCGGCATTGCGTGTGAGTTCTGAGAGCAGATCGTATTCGGTTGGGGTCAGGTGGACCGGCTGGCCGGCGGCGGCGACCGTTCTATGGGCGAAATCGACAATCAGGCCGTTTGGCCCGCCGCTCTGATAGATCGGGCGCTGGGCATCGCCGCTGCTCATCCGCAGGCGGGTGGTTTCATCGGCCCGGCGCAGTGCGACGCGGACCCGTGCCAGCAGCTCATTCAGACTAAAAGGCTTCGTCAGATAATCGTCGGCTCCCTGGTCGAGCGCTTTAACTTTCATCGGTTCTTCATCGCGGGCGGAAAGGATAATCACAGGCGTCCCACTCCATTCGCGCAGGCGTTTTAGAAAGCTCAGGCCGTCCAGGGAAGGCAGAGAGAGGTCCAGCAGAACCAATTGTGGTTGAAAAATGGCTGCCATATCGACCGCCTGTTCTCCATCACGCACCGTCTGAACCTGAAAGCCGCGAGCGCGTAACTGAGCGAGCAGGAAGTTACGCATCTGTGCATCGTCCTCAACACACATAATACGAACTTTTTTATCGGAAGTACTCATACACGTTTACCCTTCTATTTATGTGAGCGCATTTTTCACAGAAGTGTCATCGATAAGGTGTGCAGGGTTGGCAATTGCCAGTGTAAAGGCAAATGTCGCACCTGCGCCAGGCCTGCTCTGTAGCGTAAGATGGCTGCTATGAGCTTCAATGATGCCCCGGCTGATGTACAGTCCCAGGCCCGAGGAAGGACTCCAACGGGTCTCACTTTGCCTGCGTCCCGGCTGATCATCGCCCCGTTGTTGGATGGTTGTAAAGGTCCTGAAACGCGTAAAAAGCTCAGCCTGCTGCTCTTCGGTGAGGCCGGGGCCGCGATCGCTGACCAGAATTTCAATCTCCGTGAGGAAGTTAGCCCCATCCCTGGCAACGCTTCTGGCCTCTAGCAGTACCCGGTCGCCTTTAGGGGCATAGCGGAAAGCATTGCTCAGGAGATTGGTCAGGACACTCATAATCGCCTCATAATCAGCGGAGATGGCTGGCAAATGGGGCGGGACGAGCTTTTCCAGCCTGCGGCCCGAGTTGGAAATCAACGCTTCCAGCCGTTCTTCCAGGTCCTCAAACATTTCGGGAATCAGGATTGGCTCCATCGTCAGGCGCAGGGCACCAGCTTCGACACGCGAGG
>DASSXK010000354.1:0-12929 GCA_035703945.1 Ktedonobacteraceae bacterium
GCGAGATATAAAGCACTCGCTACGCTACCTCACGATGTCGCTAAGTGGCATCCTGACGCCGACCGTTATGCTCACACTGTTTGTCTATGTGTTTGGCAACTCAATCAAGGGCAGCCTGGGAGGTACGACAACTTACGTCAACTACGTTGCGCCTGCGATTATCATTATGACAGTGTGCAGCGGTTGTGCAACGACTGCAATAAACCTTTGCATGGATTTGAATGAAGGCATCATTACGCGCTTCCGCACGATGGCTATCTCCCGAGCTTCAGTCCTCACCGGACAGGTCATTGGCAGCCTGCTCCGAACGCTAGCCAGCGTTATCCTGGTCATCCTGGTTGCGCTACTGATTGGCTTCCGGCCCTCTACAAGTCCCCTGGCCTGGCTTGAGGCCTTAGGTCTGATCGTACTCTTCACATTCGCAATCACCTGGATAGCAGTGGTGTTTGGCATTATTGGCAAAACGCCTGCGGGAGCCAATAGTCTCTCGCTCATATTCCAGCTTTTGCTACCGTTCACGAGCAGCGCCTTTATTCGGACGGAAACATTACCTGTAGGAATACGCTGGTTCTCCGAGCATCAACCTATCACACCAATCATCGATACAATACGGGGGTTGCTGCTGGGAACGCCAATTGGAAACAGCGGCATCGTCTCTGTCATCTGGTGTATTGTCCTCGCCCTAGCCGCGTTCTTTGGGGCCCAGACACTCTGGAATCGGTTTACCGTAAAGTAAGGGGAATTGGAGGCGATCTAGAAAGGATTTCATGATGGAAACAACTTTCTGGAGTCGCTATCCGTGCCAGGCAGGCATAGGACAAACAACGTGCCCGCTCAAGAGAGGATTTCTTCCTTGAACGGGCACGTTTTCTAGTAGTTAAGGGAATGTCTGAAACACTGTCTCCCTGTTAGAGCGCCCAGCGCTCCGGTGAGCGCCAGAGGCCGGAGAGAATCAGCTCGCGAATAAACAACAGCTCTTTGGGCAAGCGATCATAGAGCTTCATAAACAGCTCCTCGTGAGAGAGCAGCTCCTGCTGCCAGAGGTCACGATCGACCGACATAATCTCGTTAAACTGCTCACGTGAGAAGTCTTCCAGGCCACGCCAATCGATATCCTCGTAGCGAGGCATCCAACCGATCGGGCTCTCGATGCTGACGGCATTGCCACGGGCCCGTTCCACAATCCATTTCAGGATACGCATGTTTTCACCAAAGCCTGGCCAGAGGAAGTTACCATCGGCATCGCGCTGGAACCAGTTCACGCAGAAGATCCGTGGAGGATTCTGCACCTGTCGGCCAAAGTTCAACCAGTGGTTGAAGTAAGCCGCCATATGGTAGCCGACGAATGGCAGCATCGCAAAAGGATCGCGACGAACCTGTCCAATCTTGCCTGCGGCAGCAGCCGTCATCTCCGAGCCCATTGTGGCAGCGGCATAGACGCCATAGGTCCAGTTGAAGGCCTGATAGACCAGCGGCACTGTATCCGAGCGGCGACCACCAAAGACAAAGGCCGAGATCGGCACGCCCTGGGGATCTTCAGCCGCCGAGTCAATTACCGGACACTGGCTGATTGGTGTCGTGAAGCGCGAATTGGGATGAGCGGCCTTGCGTCCGCTATCAGGAGTCCAGTCTTTACCGGTCCAGTCGATCAGGTGTGCAGGCGGGGTTTTGGTCATGCCCTCCCACCAGACATCGCCCTCATCGGTCAGTGCAACGTTCGTGAAGATCGAATTGCTCTGCATCGAAATCATGGCGTTTGGATTGGACTGCATGCTTGTGCCTGGGGCAACCCCAAAGAAGCCAGATTCTGGATTGATCGCGCGGAGGGTTCCATCTTCCGCCTGCTTGATCCAGGCGATATCGTCGCCGACGGTTGTGACCTTCCACCCCTCCTCCTGGAAGGCTGCGGGCGGAATGAGCATCGCGAAATTGGTCTTGCCGCAGGCGCTTGGGAAGGCCGCCGCGACATAGGTCTTTTCGCCCTCAGGATCTTCAACGCCCAGGATCAACATATGCTCCGCCAGCCAGCCCTCATCACGGGCCAGCACGGAGGCGATGCGTAGCGCGAAACATTTTTTGCCAAGCAGCGCATTGCCACCATAGCCCGAACCATAGGACCAGATCGCACGCTCCTCAGGGAAATGCACAATGTATTTTGTCTTATTGTTTGGCCAGGGCACATCGGCCTGTCCAGGCTCCAGAGGCATACCTACTGAATGCATACAGGGGATAAAGTCGCCGTTCTCTTCTAAAACATCGTAGACCGGGCGGCCCATACGTGTCATAATGCGCATGCTCGCGGCCACATAAGGGGAATCGGTCAGCTCGATGCCGATATGCGCGATTGGCGAGTTCAGTGGTCCCATGCTAAATGGCACAACATACATTGTGCGGCCACGCATACAACCATCAAACAGGCCACGCAGCGTTTCTTTCATTTCTTTGGGCGCAACCCAGTTATTGGTAGGACCGGCACCGTTCTTGCTCAAGGAACAAATAAAGGTTCGATCTTCGACACGAGCAACATCATCCGGATCGGAGCGAGCCAGGAAGCTATTAGGGCGCAGCTCCTGGTTGAGACGAATAAAAGTACCTGCTTCGACCATCTGCTCACATAAATTATCATATTCTTCCTGCGAACCATCGCACCAATAAACATGATCGGGTTGGCATAACTCAACCATCTTATTGATCCAATTCCGCAGCTTCGCGTTTTTAACATAGTCCGGTATTTGCATCGGTAGGCCTCCAGTGACTTTATCACAGAAATAAGATTGTAATAATTGCTTCAGCCATAAAGAGTTTTTCTTACATTACTCTATCGCTATTGGGGTATAACTACTGAGGTTCAACTATAAGCCAGAACGAACTCAAGCGGCCTCTGGCCGAAGCAAGTGAGGCTTGAATCTCCATTGATTAGCCTCATCTTACATTCTTTCATGCCCTTATTATATCACGTTTTTTCATTCAAACAAACGGCCGTTAGACCAATTTGAGAGAAATCTCTGCAATTGGTAGAGCATTGAGTAAAAATATTTATCTGGCAGCTAAACATAGATGTACAGGGGATTGGGTGCATAGGTACAAGAAAGACTTTTTGCTTTCTATACCCCTATAATACCATAATTGCTCATACTACGCACCGTCAAAAGGGACGATTTTTTCTGATGTCCTTCAGGGTATACTTTCCAGGTAGCACAAGCATTTCCGCACTTAGGGCTTTCTGGATGCAGTTATACCCCTGGTAAGTCAAAAAACTTATCTAGTAGAAGGAGCGATCAATGGAAGCAAGAAAAACCTCAACCTATACGAGCAGTATACGCCTTGGTGAGGCATTCATCACTAGCATTCTTGATGGGACGATAAAAGTGCCTGTCGAGTGGGTGTTGCAAGCGCCAGAAGCTGAGTTGCGGCAAGTCGTCGAGATCGATTCAGCAGGGAAGGCCCGGTTTGACCACATCGGCCTGTATGTGCGCTATCAGAATGCTTCAATTCTCATCGATGCTGGCATGGATGAGCCTGAATCCCGCTGGGGGCTGCGCAATCAAGAGCAGATGGGTATGGAACGTCCTTCGAGTTTGCTGGCTGGCTTGAAACAAATGGGGATCGCCCCCGAAGATATTACTCATGTGTTGTTCACCCATTACCATTGGGACCATATGCTCGGCGCAACGATTGAGCAAGCGGATGGCACCTTTGTCCCCCGCTATCCTTCGGCGCGTCACATTCTACAACGCGCTGATTGGGTTGGAACCGGTACCTCTCTCAAGATAGGGGATGAGGAAAAGGCACGCATGGATGCCCTCAAACAGCATGGCGTCCTTGAACTGATTGATGGGGACTACGAGGTAATGCCGGGTCTCACAATGCTTTCGGCCCCTGGCGAATCACCGGGCCATTCCATCATTCGGATAGAATCAGGTGGCAAGACCTTTTACGCCCTGGCAGACCTTGTTCATCATGCGGCCGAATTCGAACATCCCAACTGGACCCGAGGTGGCTTCGATAAAGTGCAATTGCAGATATCGCGCCAGAAATATCTATCTGAAATTGCAGCCAGTCAAGCAATCACAAGCTTTGCGCATGCTCCCTTCCCCGGCTGGGGAAGAATTATGCCAACGGAGAAGGGGTATCGCTGGGAAGGATTGAACTCCTCAAGCCAGCTTTAGTTATATCCAATCCGCTAAGGTGAGAAGATTTGTTTTTTATAAAATCTTCTCACCTTTTATGTGTCAGGTGAGCCAGATAGCAATTCCTGGGTCTTTGAGGAATATATTAGTCGCGTCTCACTTTAAAGAGGTCTGCAATCAGGTGGCGGACCTTTGTATACGGCGCGCTGGCATGTTTATCAACATCATCCAATGAATGGGCGATAAAAAAGTCATGCATAGCCTGCGTGGCACTCGGACCGGACGGGTCGGTAAACGACCCCAGCGCATTCCCACCGGACCAGGCATGTCCCATTCCCCCAATTTTCCAGTAGGATTGAAGTTCACGGCCGCTGGCAGCTTTCCAGGTCGCGACGACATAGGCCCTGCCACCAGGAACCTGGCCCGATGTCACGGTCGTCGGCTGCGTAAAATTGGAGTTAAAGGTATTTTTTGAGGCAAGCTGGTTTGTCTCCATCCACTGCTGAACGGCCTGATCGCCATTTAAGGGAGTTACCGTTTTATCATGCGTGCCGTGAATCACAATCGTAGGAACGATACGGGCAAGATCACTCATTGCATGAAAGGCTGCTTGCCCTTGAGATTGTGGATCAGAGCCTCCCCGACGCATCGCACGCAGTCCGCCCGTTAAATTCGTCGCGGATTGATAGGCCAGGCCCGAATGTACGCCGATAGCAGCAAAGACATCGGGATAGGTTGCACCGAGAATTGCGGACATCGCGCCCCCGGCCGAGAGACCCGCAACATAGATGCGTCGCTCATCAATTGTCCAGCGAGCGGAGTTCTGCTGAAGCTCTCGGACAATCCCCACAATGCGCGCAGGCTCGCCATGATCGCGGTGCTGATTGGCGGGTTGAAACCAGTTCCAGCAGCGACCCTGATTTTTCATCATCCCTTGCTCGGGATACACCACGATAAACCCTTCTTTATCCGCCAGCTTGTTCATCATAGTGCCGGTTGCGAAATCCTGGGCTGATTGCGTGCAGCCATGCAGCATAACAAACAGTGGCACGGCCCGACCGGGCTGATAGTTCGCAGGGGTATAGACATAGTACGGGTATTTACCCGTGGGATCGTTATAAGTGTAATGTTGCCACATACCTGGTTAACCCTTCAATTCGTTGACTGAAAGCGCATAAAAGATCAGCATCGCCCCACAGGAGGCAGCAGGCGTGGCCTGCGTTTCAAGCTTTCAGGAGGCGCGGAGGCACCGTTGCGAATTGTCTTTTCATTGCAAAGCTAGGCAGTCAGTTGAAGAAGTCAGTTTGCCAGGCCAATCCCAAAGTTACCAGGCTTATCGTTACGCACCGGGGGCAAACGAGCTCCATTGCTGACTGGAATTTCAATAGTAAGAAAACCCCCGGAGTTGTCGATATGACACTCCGGGCCGCTGTATCGAATGCTTGGTAAGTTGCATTCTAACACGATACAGCGGCCCGGCATAGATGTTTATCGAAAACGTGCCACATTCCAGATCGGAGAGGCGGCATCGGATTTTATTGTGAATGGCGTTCCAGCCAATGTTGCATGCGTGGCCAGAGATTTTTCTTGGCCGCGCCACCCGTCAGGAGTCCGACGTGTCCGGCGTCAAGCACCAGGAACTCCTTATCCTGACTACTGATCAGGCGCATTGTGGCTTCGGATTGAGGCAATGTGCAGATATGATCTTTTGAACCTGCAATATTTAAGACCGAGCAGGTAATATTGGAAAGATCGACCCGACGGCCACGCAGGTAGATTTCACCCTTGACCAGTTTATTCTCTTGATAGAACTCGCGAATCCACTGTTTGAAGGTATCACCCGCAAAGGGCACGCCATCATTGACCCACTTATTCATCGCCAGCCAGGTATCCATCGGCTTATCATGTAGAATCCGATCCCACATCGTGACATAGGTACCAACATAGTTTGTCACCGGCTTGACAATGCGATTGCCTGTATCTACCAGCTCGCCCGGAATATTTCCAAAGGCCTCAACCAGCCGATCGGGATTAAAGTGCTCTTTCCCTGTCATGATCCCGTAGTAACCCAGGGTTTCTGGCGTAAAATCGGTGGGAGCGGTCAGCAGGATGAGATTCTTCAGAGGCGCATCGGGGAAGAGAGAGGCGTACATGGCGGTCATCGTGCCGCCCATGCAGAAGCCCAGGAGCGTTATTTCATCGGCCTGAGATCTTTTCAGAACCTTCTTGATCGCGCGAGGAATATAATCCAAGACATAGTTATCAAAAGTGAGATGCTTGTCCTCTTCTCCAGGAGTGCCCCAGTCGAGCAGATAGACATCGAAGCCTTCGTTTGTTAAATGCTCAACGAGGCTGTTGCCTGGCATCAGATCCAGGACATAGGCTCGATTAATCAGAGCGTAAATCAGCAGAATCGGGACCCGATAACGCTTCTCCTGCGAGGGCTGGTAATGATACAATTTGGCTTTATTTTTGGTCCAGATGACCTCTTTTGGGGTGCGTCCCGTCTCGCTCTGCGCTCCCTCTAAGATGATGCGCATACCCATCGAATATTTTCTGGCGAGGTCTTCGAAATCAGTGATAGAGGGAACAACATTCGTCGTTGCCATAGTACACTCCTATTGAGCATCGATACTGACTACATCACCTCTCCTCAACCTTGAGGTGGTTTCAAACCAACGGCACAGTACCCTGTCAGGCTCCCTTTGCTTCCGGTTTGTCCGCAGCCTTCTTGACAGCGCGAGCAGGCGTCACAGAAGCGGGTTCAGCCATTTTCTTATTCAGCTTCTCCAACAAATTAAGCACGGTATCAAGTTTATTCTCTACCTGAGAGACACGTTTATCCAGGGAAATAAACTGCTCGGTCGTTGCACCCTGCTCCAAACGTTTTTCAAGCGCGGTGAGCTGTCTGCTTGTTGCCGCATGCTCGACATGTTTTTCCAGGGAAGCGAGTTGCTCGGCCGTAGCGCCCTGTTCCACCCGCGTTTTAAGATCCGCCAGGGCGTCGAGGGTTGCAAAGGTCGTCGTGCTCTCTTCGATCGTTTCCAGAACATCTTCCAGGGCTTCAACCTTTTCTTCGAGGTGCACAACCAGTTCCGCGACGCTGGCAATATCCAATGTCGTAGGAAGCTGTAGCTGCTTGAAGTACTCAACATTTGCCTGTCGAAAAACATTTGTGATCAGCGAGAAGCTCTCCATAAACGGTCGAGTTGAGGCTAAAAACTCCTTGGAGCTAATCGCTTCTTCGACGATTTTGGACCACTGCTCGCTGGTTGCATCGTACCATTCCTTAAAAAGGGTGAAAGGATCGATTGTCAGAGGCGAGCCTGCCAGCAACTTCGCCTGGGACTCTTCCATGATCCGGAGCCACTGCGAGGTCATCCCTAGAGGATCGCCACCCGCCTGAGAGGCTCTGCGCCAGATATCCATCGTCGAATCAAACCAGACCCTCCAGGCCGTGGTTGGGTCCATCATCCGGCTAGGGTTATACTTCATCTCATCCTGCCCCTTATCCCCATTCTCTCCTGCTTTCTGTACCCAGGAATGATACAGGTCATAAGGATTTTTGGTCGCTTGTACGTTTGTCTGCATGGCATTTAGCCAGGCTTTCGAGGTTGTTTCATTCCAACGTTTCCAGAGTTCAAGTGGATCTACTGGAGTTGAAGAGGTGTCATCTGCCAAAGTACCTGCTCCTTCACACTTTATACGCTCATCCTGACAACAACTGAGGTGCTCAATACGCTATGCTTCCATACCGTAGAGCTTTCCTCAGAGCAGAATCTGGCGAGTTGCCAGATCCCACCCTGGGAGTAAGCCAGTCAAGAACTCACGCCTGTAACGCTTTATGAGTTCTTCGTGCGGTTCGTGGTGTGCCGTGTGGTATTCAGAGCCGCTTCCATTCCCTCCTGGGCTGACTGCTGTGCGACTTCCATCGCGTGTTTGGTCAGGTTCTGGGCAGTCTCTACAGTTTTCTTGTAGTTGGCAAGCGGGGCTCGAAACATTTCCATGTAGGAATCAACAAATGGAAGGGTCAACAACAGCTCCTGCTGCTCGCGGGTCTTTTCAATCACGTTCTGCATCAGAGCGTAGGTGGCTTCGCGATGGCTGCGGAACACTTCAGTGCCATTTTCAGCAACATGCTGAGCGTACTCAACGTTACGTCCCTGAGCTTCAGTGGTGCTCTCCAACACAGTTTGCAACGCTTCCTGTGGGTTCTGGCTATTCTCGGACAAGGAATGCATCAGCTCCTGGGTCGCACGGGCATGCTTCTTGAGAACCTCGATCCCGCTATCAAAGATGCTCTGTGCGTATCGCATGTTACGCTCGTTGGCGTCGATTGCGCTCTGAGCGATTGTCAGGTTGGTTTCGTACAAAGACTTGTTTAAGTTTTTTACCGCGTCGTTCATATTCTTGTCTGCCATGATTTTCATCCTTTGCTTGTATGAACTGGCCTTAGAAGAGGATTCTTCTTATCAGTTCGCTAGTCAAGCTACTTTTGCTCATCATCTTTGGAGGACCGTTTTGATGTACCTGTATAAAGATTAAAGAAGGTATTCATTACCTTCTGATACTGGTTCAACGACTCAGTCCAGAGCTTTAAATACGCTTCACCGGCGTCAGTAATTGAATACACGCGGCGCGCAGGCCCTGTCGTCTCGGTGTCCCAGGAAGAACTTACAATGCCATCCTTCTCCATCTGTCGCAATGTCCGATAGAAGGTACCCGGATTCATCGCACTCAAGCCAAAGGTGGTCATCTTATCCATTAACTCGTAGCCATAAGAGTTCCACTCTCGTAGCATCAAGAGAATGATAGGGACATGCCAGTTTTTTGCCCAGGCATCCATGCCCGGTTTGCTTTTTTCATTGTTCCCATTCTCGTTCTCTTTTGTCATAATTTCTCTATGTACCCCTGTTCAGCGCTGAAGGTTTTCCGGATGTATTAATTAATCATCTATGTGCATTTTACACCTATATGCAATGAATGTCAAGGGCACCCGATTCCCTCATGCTCCTTTCTCTTGATTTGTTGGCCATACACTGACAGGGCTTCATAGCAGAAAAACAACCTAATATCTCATCTTTTACATTTTTACTATACTCTTCTATATGTTCTTTTTGCCAGTGGAGAAAAGAAGTTGAGAATCACAGTTTTATCGCTGTCACCTGGCTTTAATCGCGGATGCAGGCTCATTCTCAAGCAAAAATGAATCTCTCAATCCTCTCTCACAAACATGTCACCGAATGAATTACCCCTCCTTCTATATAACTTCAATGAGTCACCAAACGCTTCAGAAATATGCTATACTCACTCTTGGTGATGATAAAAAAATTAAATAAGTTCTTCTATGTATCGAGTCATGCTTAAGTTATTTGTAGCAGTAAGCCATTGACTTCGCTGACTGAACGCGATTAAGAAGCCAGCAGGAATAGTGCCAGAAACGATCTAAGCTCAAGCGTTTCAGAGATCCCTGATCAGAAAGCGCTTAGTCGGCGTGTGAGCACTGTTGCGAAGGGTCTTGTAATAGTTTGCTTCCTATATTTACCGAATGGAGCGGAAAAAATCCGCCGCTTCTCTCAATCTTCGTGCAGGCAATGGAACATTAACATCTAGATGCACAGACATTTGAAGGAGAAAAAACATGGGTAAACGACTGGATGGCCAAACGGCAATTATCACCGGGGCAGGACGCGGCATTGGGCGCGCGATTGCGAAAGAACTGGCCGAAGTGGGCGCAAATATCGTGATTGACTACAGTAAAAGCACTGAGCCTGCTCATGAACTTGCAAACGAACTTGACAAAGCTGGCGTTAAGACGCTCCTTGTACAAGCCGATGTGACCGATTATTCTCAAGTCGCTCAATTATTTAAACAGACGATTGAAGCTTTTGGGCAAATCGATATTCTCGTCAATAATGCTGGCATTACTCGCGATAAAACCCTCAAAAATATGACGTTGGATAACTGGACGGAAGTCGTTCACGCTGATCTCGATAGCGTTTTCAATTGCACGAAACAGGTGCTCCCCTTTATGCTGGAACGCAAAAAAGGGCGGGTTATCAATATCAGCTCATTTGTCGCGCAGGGCGGCAACATCGGCCAATCCAATTATGCCGCCGCCAAAGCTGGCATAATTGGATTTACCAAAGCCGTTGCTCTGGAAGTGAGTCGTTATGGCATTACCATCAATGCTGTCTGCCCTGGCTTCACCGAGACCGATATGCTTTCGGCCGTACCTGATAACATTCGCCAACGTATCCTTGAGCGTATTCCACTTGGACGTTTTGGAACCGCTGAGGAGGTCGCAGCCTGCGTTCGCTTCCTCGCGGCCGAAGGAGCCTATATTACAGGCCAGGCCATTAATGTGAATGGTGGTATTTACATTTGATCGCCATTTGCGTATTTTTAACGCAAGCGTGGCAGGTCTACTGCACGCGCCGGGTATGAGAAATACAACAGGCAGATGGCTAAGTTCCTGAACGCGGTACAAACCAGATCCAATTCGGGACTTAGCCATTCGTATTTCTCTTCTATCAGGAGCTTCAGGAAGGAGTGCAATTATGGCAGAAGTATCGGTTCAAGGACAAAATCCTTTTGAGGCCTGGACAAAGCTGCTTGAAGATACAATGAAGGCCAATCCGATCATGCAGAAGCAAGGAGAACAGGCCCCACCGGGAGAGAATGACCCCTGGTCACAACTGCTCAATCAATTATGGAAGGCCAATCCTTATAGCGCCTTAATCCCCCTCGATCCAGCGGAGGTGAACCGGGCCTTTCAGAAGATCTGGCTGGACACCCTGAACAACCCGCTCCAGGCTTGGAAGAACTACAACGAGCTTATGCTGCAATACACGCAACTTATGACGGCCAATACGCTCAAATTCTGGGGGCTCGCTCAGCCAGAAGAAGCCGGACCTCTTATTGAGCCAGAGAAAGGTGACAAACGCTTCAGTGTCCCTGATTGGCAACTCAATCCAATCTTTGATACGATTAAACAAAATTACCTGCTGACCAGCACCAGTCTGCTCAAAACCGCAACGGAGCTGAAGGGTCTGGATGAGAAACAGCAGCACAAAGTTGTCTTCTATCTTCGACAATTCCTTGATGCAATCAGTCCCACCAATCTATTATTCACCAACCCTCAGGTCATCCACGAGACGATTCAAAGCGGCGGCCAAAATCTGATCAAAGGCCTGAACAATTTCAAGCGCGACCTGCAAGCCGGTCAGATCAAAATGACCGATACAGACGCTTTTGAGCCGGGACGAAACCTGGCCCTGACGCCCGGCCAGGTCGTCTACCGAAACGAGTTGATTGAGCTGCTGCAATACACTCCCACCACAAAAAAGGTCTATGAAACGCCGCTGCTCTTTATTCCGCCCTGGATTAACAAATACTACATTCTGGATATGCAGCCCCAGAACAGCATGATCAAGTACCTGGTGGACAACGGCTTCACGGTCTTTGTGATCAGTTGGAAAAATCCCGATGCCTCGATGGAAGAGATCAGCTTTGATGACTACCTGACCCTGGGTCCTTTGAATGCAATTGAGGTAATCAAAGCCATTACGAAATCGCCGAAGGTTAATCCGATCGGTTACTGTGTGGGTGGCACGCTGCTCTCTACCACAATCCCCTACCTGGAGGCCCAAAAGGATGAGACAATCAATGCCGCAACCTTCTTAGTCACGCTCCAGGATTTTACCGAGGTCGGCGATACATCTGTCTTCATTGACGAGCCGCAGATAGCCTATATGGAAAGCAAGATGGCGGAGCGTGGCTATCTGGACAGCAAATCAATGGCAACAATGTTCAATATGTTACGCGCCAACGATTTGATCTGGAGCAATGTGGTCAATAACTACCTGCTCGGAAAAGAGCCGCCCGCCTTTGATCTTCTGTACTGGAACGCAGATGGGACACGCATGACGCGCAATGCCCATTCGTTTTATATGCGTAACACCTACCTTGAAAACAACCTGATCGAGCCCGGCAAAGTTGTGATCAAAGATATTCCAATTGACCTGAAAAAGATCAGGCAGGATATCTATGCCGTTGGTGCCCAGCAAGATCATATTGTCCCCTGGCGCTCGGCCTGGCGCATCTCGCGGCTTGCCAGCGGTAAGGTGCGCTTCGCCCTTGGTGGCAGCGGCCATATCGCGGGCGTGATTAATCATCCGACCAAAGGGCGAGGCTATTGGATCAATACCAAAGAAAAGCCAGCCAAAACGGCCGATGACTGGCTTGAGGGCGCGGAGCACCACGATGGAAGTTGGTGGACCGATTGGCTGGATTGGTTGCAGGCCCGCTCAGGTGAGCAGGTTGCTCCTCCTTCGATGGGCAATGCAAAATACAAGCCACTCATGCCCGCACCAGGCAAATATGTCCTGGAAAAGTAGATCTCTCTCCCTGAAATGCAACAAGGGCGCTCTTTGTTTGAAGAGCGCCCTTGTTTAATAAAAGCCAGAAAACACTATCTGCACTGTGCATCATCCAGCAAAAAGTCAGGATGCTCTTACAGATTCAGATCTAAATGCACGACACGACCAACTTTCTGCTCCCACAAAAGAATAAGTAGGTTATAATAAATAACTAGTACTTCAGCTAAGAAAAGAGAATATTTTCATGACCGAACAAACAAACGCCCAGACCATCACGCTGGCTCCCCTCTACAAAGGTTGGCAAGAATACCAGGAGCTGTTGATCAAGGCGCTGGCTCCCCTGACCACTGAACAACTAGAGCTGCAAGCAGCCCCTAATCTGCGCTCAATTTATACGATTGCAACCCATATCATTGGT
>DASSXK010000468.1:0-6040 GCA_035703945.1 Ktedonobacteraceae bacterium
GCAAAATCGAGGAGAAAACAGCCGACCGGAGCACATTAAGCAGGTCGCGGAGGCAGCGCTGAAGCGTCTCAACACCGATGTCATCGATCTGTTCTATCAGCACCGGGTCGATCCCAATGTGCCCATTGAGGATGTGGCAGGAGCGGTCAAGGATCTGATTACAGAGGGAAAAGTGAAACATTTTGGTCTGTCTGAGGCTGGAGCGCAGACCATCCGTCGCGCCCACGCCATCCAGCCAGTGACGGCTGTGCAGAGCGAATACTCCCTGTGGTGGAGAACCGTTGAGACGAACGTGCTGCCAACGTGCGAGGAACTCGGGATTGGCTTCGTTCCCTTCAGTCCCCTGGGTAGAGGCTATCTGACGGGAACCCTCAATGAACACACCACCTTTGCCAGTGTCGATGTTCGCAGCCGCCTCCCTCGCTATACCCCAGAGGCGCTGAAAGCCAATCGGGTCGTCATTGATCTGCTGGCCAGGATTGGAGCACAGAAGGGGGCCACACCAGCTCAGATCGCGCTTGCCTGGCTACTTGCCCAGAAGCCCTGGATCGTTCCTATCCCTGGTTCCCGCAAGCTTGAGCGCCTGGAGGAAAATATCGGTGCTCTCGACGTCACGCTTTCACCCGACGATCTTGGGGAGATCCAACGTGCCATTGCTCAGATCACGATTCAGGGAGATCGCTATCCCGAACATCTTGAGCGCATGACTGGTATCTAAGCAACCATCGGAGAAAAGGCAAAAAGGTATTGCTATGGCACCCCTGGAACAAGTGAAGAGATCCCAACGGCTTTGAGGAATAAGGATTGAAATTCCCTGGTCGTCCGGCGTACAGGGGAGCTACTGTAGGGAATGTGCAGGAGTTGACATCCCGTTGCATCCAACGTCATTTGTTGGAAGTCTGCTTCAGCGCGAGAAAATGTCAAATAATACTCTATGCCGTTGTCCAGTGGACAATGTACTGTTCTAGGAGGGAAAGGAGGCAGCGCAATTCCAAGAGGGAAAGGAGGCAGCGCAATTGCTGCTTTATAAAGGCGCTGCACATCCATTGTATTTTGAAGCATACGATCGAAAGCGGGATAGCTGTTAATCGCCTTCAAACCCCTTTTGTGAAAGAGACGCTACAGGAGAAGCTTTTGTTCCCAAGACAGTGAAGCCGCATTTCTCCAGGACGCGGCGCGAGGCCAGGTTATCCTTACAGACAGAACCGGCCCTGTTCCAAACGATTGGACCCACACGATCAGGCAATTCCGCCGTGTGGGTCCAGGAGTGCTCTCAAAGTCATCCAAAGAGTGACACGCCAAAGAACCCCAGAACCTGGGTAATCAGATAGATGATGGCCAGCCCGCTCACCACAATCGCCAGGGCATAGGAAACGATATTGAACACCAGGGTGTTCGTATGCCGCCCCATGAGCCGTTTCTGGTTGACCAGATACAAAATGGCGAACAGAATGATGGGTAACAACAGCCCGTTGAGCAGATATAAATTGAGCAAGATCTGGATCACCGGGAGATTTGGCAGCATCGCAATCACGGTGCCAAGCAAAATCAAGAGCGTAAAGATTCCCCAGAAAAAGGGAGCCTGACGGAACGACCGGCCTACTCCCCGCTCAAAGCCAAAGGCCTCGGCGAGTGAATAGCTAGTCGAGAGGGGAAGGACGCCTCCAGCCAGCAGCGCCGCTCCGAGTAACCCTATGGCAAAGGCCCAACCGGCAAACGCCCCCAGAAATGGGGTAAGCGCCTGCGCTGCCTGTACCGCTGAACCGATCGCAACACCCTTGCCGTGGCTCGCGACAAACAAGGTGGCTGCTGTGGAGATAATAATGAAAAAGGCAATCGCATTCGAGAAGATGGCACTCACATAGATTTCCAGCCGCTCGTACTTGTAGTCGTTCATGGAGATGCCTTTCTCCGCGACCGCGCTCTGGACATACAGTTGCATGTATGGGCTGATCGTTGTACCTACCGCAGCCACCAGGGTCAGGATATACCCGCTGTTGAGTTGAATGGTTGGGACCAGCGTCCCACGCGCGACTTGACCCCAATCAGGATGTGCCAGAAAGGCAGAAAAGATATAAGCAAAAAAGACCAGGGTCAGTGCCAGAAACACTTTCTCGACATAGCGATAGGACCCGCGCGCCACTAACAGCCAGATGAGCACCCCGCCACAGGGCGCACCGATCCAGGAGGGAATGCCGAAGAGGTTGAGTGCGGCCGCAATCCCGATAAACTCGGAGACAATCACTCCGCCGTTGGCTAGCAGGAAGATAAACATGATAAAGACGGTCAGCCGCAACGGGAAATTCTCGCGGATCAGATCCGATAACCCCTTGCCGGTGACAGCTCCCATGCGCGTACACATTTCTTGGACAACACCCATCCCAACCGTTAAAACCACCATGACCCACAGCATTTGATAGCCAAATTGTGATCCCATCGTGCTGTAGGTCGCAATGCCCCCCGGATCATTGCCTGCATTGGCAGCAATTAAGCCTGGACCAAAAATACCCAGATACAAAAGGATTCGCCGGAGCAGGCGATTGCGCCGCCGTGGGCGCGGAGACAGGTCTCCTGTGGAAGTGGGAGCGGAGGTCAGTTTCTCCATCACGATTTCCTCTCTTTCTTCTTTAAAGAAGGTGGCCGTAGCGCGAGAGGTATGACTTTTTGCATAACCCGCTCGCCTGTGCCACGTATGTCACATGCCGTCTGCGGGAGAATCATCGATGTGATGCCCCCGAGGCCAGAGCATCAGGCACATGACGAGAGGAAGATCACCAGGAGTTGGATAGTGTGGTGATCAAGACTCGCCGGTGCCCGCGTCCGGCGTTATGGTGTAGGCCCCTCCATCTACTCGGAGGGCGACTACTACCAATGTCCATATGGGTCCTGCCTTTCAAAGTTGGTTCCGTCACAACAGGCGGTCAAGTGCCTCTTTGAGGGTACGACTGGCCTCCTGCGTCTCACCGTGCGTGAGCGCTCGTTGGATTTGTCGATCAATTTCCTGTTCCAGAATCGCACGACCAACCGCATCAAGAGAGGCTCGCACCGCCACAATTTGCGTCAGCAGATCGCGACTCTCTCGTCCCTCTTCCCAAAGACGCTTGAGGCTGGCTGCATGGCCAGCAATCCGGGCAAGACGATTGGAAATGTCTTCCCGTTCAGGATCGGAGGCTCCAGACATGATGTGCGTTCCTTTCTCGCACTCCATCCATCATCCCCCCACAGGGGATGAACAGGTGCCGTTGCCACTCTAGCACATAGTCCGAGATGACGTCAAGAGCGGCCGCGACGACATGACTCATCCGTTGCGCGCCTGGAGGAAAACTGCTAAGATACAGCCAGGATTGTTGATAAGTGGAGCAATGACATCATGAATGAGAAACAGAAACGCCTCCTTTTTCTGTGCGCCCATCGCTCTGTTCGTGAACTGATGGCCGCGAGCCTGCTAACCGCCCAGACACAAAACACCTGGGATATTTGGATCGCCCCTGGATCTTTTCCTTCCAATGCAGTCGCTTTGGTCCGTCAGGTGCTTGATGAAGTTGATGTTCCACTGCTTCTCTCCCCTCAAACAGCAGAGCCATCTTTTGATCGCTTTTGGGATGAGGGTATTGTGCTTTGTAGCGGCGCAACCGATCAATGACCGCTCATCCCTAACGCCGGTCGGCGTCAGCTCTGGTCTGTTGAAGATGTTCCAGGAGAAGACCTCTCAAACGATGAGCAGCTTCTCGTGTATCGTCGCATTCGCACGACCCTTGTCCAATCGATCCGACTCAACCTGTTCGTGCCGAAACAATTGGCACTGATTCCACAGAAAAAATAAAGAGTCTTAAATCCATGTTCTGACCTTATATTTCACTCATTTGATTGCAAATATTTCATTTCATTTGCCTACCTGAGATGGTATACTCAAAGAGTTCCCATTGCACATTATTTCGGGGAGAGAGAGAAATTTCTGGAAACTTCTCTCTCTTTTTTTGACACTTTATCGGTTTTTCTGGCCCCATCTGTCCCCTGGTTGCTGAATAAAGGGTGGGCTGGTGTACGAACGTAATCGACACGCCTCTGAAAGACCAAATGTTGCTGAAGAGAAGGATAGCATGACAAACCTTAACACCCAGGAATATATTGAAATCCGTGGTGCCCGCGAGAATAATCTCAAGAGCGTGTCGCTCCGCATTCCCAAACGTAAAATTACGATCTTTACCGGGGTCTCAGGTTCCGGCAAATCGTCAATCGTCTTTGATACGATTGCCAACGAATCGCAGCGCTTGCTCAGCGAAAACTTCAGTATGTTCCTGCGGAGCTTTATGCCTCGTTATCCGCAGCCCGACGCCGACGAGTTGGAGAATTTGAGCATGGCGGTGGTCGTCGACCAGAAGCGCCTGGGGGGAGGATCGCGCTCGACCGTTGGCACCGTTACCGACATCACAACGATACTCCGGCTCCTGTTCTCCCGGGTCGGCCAGCCGCACGTAGGCAGTGCGGCGATGTTTTCGTTCAATGATCCGGCCGGAAGGTGTCCAGAGTGCGAGGGTCAGGGGCAAAAGATCGGCCCGGTGGCTGACAAAATGCTGGATATGTCCAGGTCGCTAAATGAAGGCGCGATCCTGGTACCAATGTTTGGGATGGGAATCTATCAGGCCTCCGGCTTTTTCGATAACGATAAAAAACTCTCCGACTTTACACCTGACGAGATGGATTTGCTCCTTTACGGCAAGGATCGGAAATTCAAAACGCAAGCTGGCGGTAATACCTTCAATTCGAGCTATCTCGGAGTGATGGAGAAGTTTGCCGAGGCCTTTATCCGCCGCGACTTTAAGGCGCGCCCTGAGCGCACAAAAAAAGCGATGGAGCCCTTCATCGCGATGGGCCCATGCTTGCTTTGTCACGGTGCCCGCCTGAGCCAGGCTGCACTTGGCTGTAAGATTGGTGGATACAACATTGCGCAGCTCTCCTCTATGGAGGTAAATGAACTCATTCTTGTGATAAAAGCCATCAAGAAAGATTCGCTTGCAGCCGGCATCCTTAAAACAGTGATGGCCCGGTTGCAGAATATCATCGATATCGGCCTTGGGTACCTCAGTCTGGACCGCGAGACCGATACGCTCTCGGGTGGTGAATCGGCGCGCCTGAAACTGGTGAAGCATCTGAATGGGAGTTTGGTAGATGTTGCCTATATTTTCGATGAACCAAGCGTTGGTTTGCATCCCCACGACGTGCATCTGTTAAACGAGTTGCTGCAAAAGCTGCGTGACAAAGGCAATACTATCCTGGTGGTGGAGCATGATCCTGATGTAATCAAAATTGGTGATCATATTGTGGATCTCGGCCCTCATGCCGGCGCTCACGGCGGCGAAATTGTCTTTGAAGGAAGCTTCGCCGAGTTGCTCCATGCCGATACCTTGACAGGAAAGTATCTTACAAGGCGACTACCAATGAAAGAGACCTTCCGATCGCCAACCGGTCAACTTCCGATCAAACATGCCAGCGTGAACAATCTTCAGGATGTTACGGTTAATATTCCGATTGGAGTACTCACAGTCGTGACCGGGGTTGCTGGATCGGGAAAGAGCTCGCTGATTAACGAAGCTTTTCTGGCTGCGCATAGCGGTGCCATCGTCGTTGACCAATCCGCCGTCGGCACTTCGACACGCTCTAATCCGGCTACATATACTGGTATCATGGACGACGTTCGCAAGGCCTTCGCAAGCGCTAACAAGGTCAATGCTGCGCTGTTCAGTTTTAACTCCAAAGGTGCCTGCGAAAACTGCCAGGGTTTGGGAGTGGTGTACGTCGATCTGACGTTTCTGGAAAGCGTCAAGCTCCCTTGCGAGGTCTGCGAGGGAAGGCGCTTCAAGGATGAGGTGCTGGCATACAAGTTGAATGGAAAATCGATCAGTGATGTGCTCGAAATGACTGTGGATCAGGCCCTTGAGTTCTTCAACAACAAAGAGGTCCGACCGAAGCTGCAAGCGCTGAGCGATGTGGGCCTCGGCTACATAAGGCTTGGTCAGCCGCTCAGCACGCTTTCAGGCGG
>DASSXK010000470.1:0-2874 GCA_035703945.1 Ktedonobacteraceae bacterium
GACCCTTTCTGAATAGTTACCGGATCTGGAGACGTGCAATATGACTCAAGAGCATGAAGCGACTGATCCTTCTATGCGGATGGTCCAAGAGGTGGCCAGTGCCCTCCGGCGCAATTTGGCGCGGGTTATTATCGGCAAGCAGGATGTAATTGAATTGCTGATTGTAGCCTTATTGAGCGATGGGCATATTTTGATTGAGGATGTGCCGGGAATCGGCAAAAGATTGTTCGCGAAATCCCTGGCCCGTTCGCTGGGTGCGATGTTTCAGCGGGTGCAGGGGACGCCAGATCTGTTGCCAACGGATATCGTTGGGGTCAGCTATTATGATCAACGACAAAACGAATTTGTTTTCAGGCAGGGGCCGCTTTTTACGCAGATCTTGCTGGTGGATGAGGTAAATCGCACCACTCCCAGAACGCAGTCCGCTTTGCTGGAGGCAATGGCTGAGCGCCAGGTTACAGTTGAGCGGGAGACGATTGCGCTTCCTCGCCCCTTTCTTTTGATCGCCACCCAGAATCCTGTCGAGCTTGAGGGGACCTTTCCACTTCCTGAGGCGCAGTTGGACCGCTTTTTGCTGCGTATCCAGGTCGGTTATCCGTCAGAAGCTGAGGAGCAGGCAATTCTGCATCGCTTCAAACAAGAGGAAGTTATTGATACGTTGGAGCCGGTTGTGAGTGCCGGGCAGATCCTGGAACTGCAAAAGATCGTGCGGGGTGTTCGCTGGCAGCCTGCGGTGGAACGTTATTTGCTTAAACTGGTGCGTGCGACGCGTGATCATGCTTCGGTGCAGCTTGGTGTCAGTCCACGTGGCACACAGGCGCTCTACCGGGCCTGTGAGGTCCTTGCTGCCATGCAGGGACGCGATTATGTCATCCCTGACGACGTGAAACGCCTTGCTCCGAGCGTTCTGGCTCATCGCTTGCTGACGACCTCGCGCTCACGGATGCGAGGGTTACAAAGTGTCGAGATTATCAAAGAGATTATCGCTGCGACCCCTGTTCCGGTCGAGAAGCTTGCGCCACCAGTGAGTAGACGAGGCGAGGTGCGACCATGATCTACCGCGATCTATTGCTTGAGGGTCGGGGTGAGATGGATGTTTTGAAGCAAAGGCGTCCCTGGTATGGGCTGACGCTGTTTCTTTTTATCACCAGCATCGTGACACAACAGCCTCTTTTTTTTCTGGCCACGCTCCTGACGTTCTTGATCGCGCTTGTGCCGGATATCTGGTATCTTTGGGGACCGCGACGATTGGTCGTCAGTCAGGAGATCGATCAGCAGCAGCTCTTTTTTGGTGAGGAAGCTGTGCTTTCGGTCAAAATTGAGAATCAGAAGCTGTTGCCTCTGCCCTGGCTGAAGGTTGAGAACAAGGTTGCTCCCTCGCTGACACTTCTGACAAGGAAAGGAACCGAGCTTCAGGCGGTCCTGAAAGATGGCTTCGTTGGAACCTGGCTGCTCTGGTCTTTTCAGCGAGTGACGCGGAATTATCGCATGCGTTGTCTGCAACGCGGCTTTTATGTTTTTGGACCTCTAAGATTGAGTAGCAGTGATCCCTTTGGTTGGTTGGAGGCGGAAATGCTGGTGCCGGTCAGCGCCACGCTCCTGGTTTATCCATTGTATGTTCCGATCGAGATGCTGAACATGAGCGCGGTTTTTCCGCTGGGAGAAAAGATTTTGCCTCGACCCCTGCTGGAAGATCCTTTGCGCTTTGCCGGTGTGCGGGAGTATATGCCAGGGGATGATCCACGGCGCATCCATTGGAAAGCCAGCGCGCATGCCGGAAGCCTGGAAAGCAAGCTCTATGAATCACCGGCTGCCAGCCGTCTCCTGATTTTGTTGGATGTCTGGAATTATTCGGAGGCTGCCCGAGGTCGAGATCTGGAAATTCAGGAGCTAACGATAGCTGCTGCAACCTCACTTGCGCTCTGGGCGCTTGATGAGCGCTATTCGGTAGGTCTGCTTGCTAACTGTACGATGGTAGTGACATCCTCGGAGCAGACTCAGTCAGTAAATTTGACGGAGCGGGAAAAATCAGGGTTTGAGGAGCGGAAGGCATTATTGATGCCTGTAAAGACGTCGTCGCGGGTTGTCAGCCTGCCATTTTCCTCAGATAACGGACAGGCTGAAAGGATTCTCTCGACGCTGGCCTGTCTGGTGCCGCGTCAGAGTTCTTCGATAGGAGTTGTGATTGAGCAGGAAACGAAGATGTTCCCGCGCGGCACGACGGTTTTGCTGGTCAGTGCAGCCAGTACGCTTAGTGAAAGTACAGTTGAACGCCTGGTTAATCAACGCAGGCGAGGCGTGGCCGTGCACCTGGCTTTGACGGGAGATTTCAGGCCGGAATCGCTCGTAGATACCTATGATCTCCCGGTCCATTACCTGGGAGGAAAGAGGAAGTGGCATGAACTCATTGCTGCCAGTACGTCCCCTGGACACGAAGGCTCTGCTGAAGAGGTGGGCGGCTTCCAACTGGATTGATCTGTTTGCTCTACCCCTCGCAGCGAGTATTATGGAGACCCAGCCGTTTGCGTTGGTATTGCTTATGCTGTCCGACGCGGCCGGTGGTGAGAACGCCGTGCCGCCGTTGGATGCTACGAGTATCACGTGTTTGCTGCTAGGTCTGCAATGGTGGGGGACGTTGATACACTATCTGACGGGACGTGGCTTGAAAGAGGAATGGGCAAAATTTTTTCATCCAGCGGGCTTCTGCACAGCCCTGGTGCTGGCGATTGTGACCCATCCTGCACTGCTAACAAGTATCCCGGCGCTTGTGACGGTTGCCGGGTTGACCGTCTGGTTCTGGCGGCGTGGCATGAAGCTTGCTCCGGTTGGTGCCAGCGATAGTTATCTGATCGTGGCTTTCAAAATATGTTTTCT
>DASSXK010000594.1:0-3682 GCA_035703945.1 Ktedonobacteraceae bacterium
GTGCTTGGAATCAAGCCTTCAGGTCGGAAGATCATAATCACGACCAGAATCACTCCAAAGATCAGGTTACGAATATTGCCAAACGTAAAGCCAGGGATAATCACCTGAAGTGAGTGAAGCACATTAGTGGGGTCCGATGCCAGGCTATCAAGCTGATTTAGCACCAGCAAGTTGACGGCATAGACCGCGATTGCGCCCACAATCACGCCTGGAATACTTCCCAGACCACCGATTACCACCATCGCGAGGTAGATAACAGAGTCTCCAAACCCAAAGTTATCGGGCGAAACCGTACCCAGTTTCGCGGAGTGATACGCTCCCGCGATACCTGAGAAGAAGGCACCTGCCCCAAAGGCAAACAGCTTCGTATTTACAAGGTTCACACCAGACGAGGCCGCCGCGATCTCATCTTCACGAATAGCGATCCAGGCTCGCCCCAGGCGCGAGTCACGCAGGCGGATGTTAATGAAGATACACAACGCAATCAAGGCCAGAATCAGATAGTAGTAAGGAGCCGCTGTAAAGCTGGTCCACTCCACGCCTGGGAAGGCTGGAGGATAGACACCGACAATACCGTTAATACCGTTGGTATATTTATCCAGCTCTCGGAAGACAACTGGTACGATTTCACCAAAGCCCAGCGTCACGATCGCCAGATAGTCGCCCCGCAGACGCAAGGTAGGTGCACCCAGCACAACGCCCCAGAGAGCCGCGATCAGAGCCGCGATAATCAAGACCGGCCAGAACAACCAGGGCCAGATGTTTGGATTGACCAGTTGCCCCGTCAGCACAGTCCATTGCGGCGAGCCGACCATACCCCAGACATAGGAACCTATCGCGAAGAAAGCCACATATCCAAGGTCCAACAGTCCGGCAAAGCCGACCACAATGTTCAGTCCAAGTGCCAGGATCACATAATAACCGGCATCGCCATAGCCTGATAAGCGGCCGTCTGTTCCCGGACCAAACAGGTAAGGATCGATCACCGGATAAAATAACACAAACGCGGTAAGCAATAAAATGTAGAAGCGCTGGGCGCCTTTACTCCGCAATGGTAGATCGCTTGGAACCAGTTCACGTGCCTCTTCACTGGCACGTGTCACAGAAAGCCTCTCCAATTGACGTTTGCTTATTTTCATCTCTCCTCCCTCTTCAGCAACATTTTGATCTTGCGAAGACTGAAGAGTACGACGAGAAGCCAGGACACCACCTAACCGTCCAAGGAAGAAGCCCAGGACCGGCAGCGCAATCGTTCTTATAATAACCCAGACTAACAAAATTGCGGGGAAACTGCCGCTAAAGTAGTAGATCAGATCGACTACCAACATGATCAGCGCAAAAGCGCTCGCAAACCAGAAGCCACCCATCGCCCCACGGCGGATCAAATCGGCCTTTCTGGCCTCATCCATGATCTCCAGGCTCTCATATGGGGCGGGCTCAACATAGTTCATGGCCTTGCGAATGCGATTTCGCGTGATAAAGTAGATTGGCCAGATAATCGCACACAGGAACAACCCGAATATCAGATTCTGGATTGAAAGAATCAATATCAGTGGAAGCAGCGCGAAAACCGCTACATCCAGCCAGAGCGAACCAGCGTTTCGTCGTCCGCTATCGGCCGAAACCAGATAGCCAACGAGCATAATAATTGTTGTATAAAAGATCAGGGTGAAGATAATCGCCAGCAGAAAGGCTGGCGTTCCCGTTGTAGCACTCGAACCAGTCGGGGGAGAAATCAGACCAAGCAGCGATTGATTAACTATCGATTCACCGCTCCAGATCGTGAATACAGTCACTGGGACCAGCAACGCAACCACCCATTTGATCAGAAGCATCCACGAATCACGTGCTGGCAGCAAGCGTGAACTAATTGATGCAGCCACGGTATAAATACCTCACTTCCCACAATGTAGGACGAACCGATCAAGAAACTAGACCTTCTCGGGCGTTTGCTGTCCAAGCAGACCAGAAGGACGAAATACGAGAATCAAAATCAGCACAGCAAAAATGATTGCTGGTGCCCAGGGTGTGCCACCATGTGGCAAAACTGAATCTGGAATCAAATTAGCCAGGGCTTCAATAATTCCAATTAACAGGCCACCCAGCATAGCTCCGACCAGGTTTCCGATGCCACCAAGCACGGCGGCCGTAAATGCCACCAGACCTAGCTGAAAGCCGATATAGAAGATGGTGCTTCCAAATTGCAAACCATAAATGAAGCCTGCCGCACCCGCCAGAGCCGCCCCGATAAAGAATGTAACACCGATGATCCAGTTGACGTTTACACCCATTAATGCCGCCGCTTCACGGTCCTGTGCAACAGCACGCATTGCACGTCCAATTCTTGTACTTGTAACCATCCATTGTAGCGCAATCATCAGGACAACCGCAACAACCACAACAAAGATATTGACACTCTCAATCGACAAAGGACCAATATTGAATGTCTGATTAGGGAAAATCTGTGGAAAAGTCACAAAGTTAATGCCCTTCCAGAGCTTTCCCGTATCCTCCAAAATCAAAGACACACCAATTGCAGAAATCAGAGGAGCCAACCGGGGAGCATTTCGCAGAGGACGATAAGCAACTCGTTCAATCACAACCCCCAGGATCGCACAGACCAGCATCGATCCAACACAGGTCACAAACAAAACAAATACCAGCATCGCGCCTTGAGGAGGATTGCTATTATCGGTAAATCCAAAGATATTAAGGATCGTAATTGAAACAAGAGAACCGATCATAAAAATATCGCCATGCGCAAAATTAATCAGTTCGATGATACCGTAAACCATCGTATAACCCAGGGCAATCAAGGCGTAAATTGCGCCCGCCGATACACCTACGATGATCTCCTGTAGAAATAATGTCATAAGCAAGACCTACTTTCCTACCGGATATAAAAGCTGAGCTAGAGAGGGGTGAGAAGAAGGGGAGTAGCCAAGCTACCGGCAGTCAAAACCGGCTATCTGGTCTATTCCCCTCTATACAACGCACTCGCCCTGAAAAAAACTTTTCAGAGAGAGTGCTGTCATTTGAACTGTAGCGCGGTGCTTAAACAGTTAACTGAGTTACGAAGACCCAGGCGGGAGCGCCCTTGTCCTCAGCAACCTGATAGATCGAGATAACCTTGTTTGTCGTGTCACCATTGCTATCGAAGGTGTGGTGACCCGTCACGCCGGTATAATCAATGCCCTGAATGGCATTAATCACGGCCTGACGGAAGACCTTGGCCTGTGCGCTATCGCTGGCATCCTTAGGAGTGCTGATCTTCTCATCAAGCACAACCTTTTTAATTGCGTTGATCAAAATTTTAGCACAGTCATAACCACCGGCGCTATAAGCACCATAGGCGGAAGCACCATAGGTCTGCTTGTAGCTGTCAATAAAACTCTTCGCGGAAGGGATGCTATCGGCGTTTACCGCAGCAACGGTCGAGTAAGACTTGCCGCCGCTGGTGCCAATTGTTGTGGCGAAGTCATTGGTCTGAATACCATCACCACCAGCATAAGCCACGTTCTGCAAAGCAGGAACCTGACCCATCTGTTTACGAATCTGGATACCACCGGTTGCAGATGTACCACCGAAGAAAATCACATCAGGATGGGCAGCCGCAACTTCAGTCAACAAGGAAACGTAGGAGTTCGTGGAGCTAGGTACACTCTTGCGGCCAAGCTCTGTT
>DASSXK010000612.1:0-2610 GCA_035703945.1 Ktedonobacteraceae bacterium
GAAGCTATCTTCTTGCTTAAGAAGCCAGCGAGCTAGTAGATAGCAGGCTCCATGTACTCCCCAAACACCTCGCGGAAGACATTCATAATCTCACCCAGCGTGGCATAGGTTTTGACGGCCTCAATGATCGCTGGCATTGTATTTTCACTCCCCTGACAGACGCGGCGCAAATTGTCCAACGCCTGCTGGGTAGCGGACTGATCGCGCTCACTGCGTACACGTTTCAGGCGCTCAAGGTGTGCCCGCTCGCCTTCGCGATCAACATACAGAGTTGGAACCTTAATATCTTCCTTCACCACATAATCATTGACACCAACAATTGTGCGCTTGTGCTGATCAACTTCCTGCTGGTAGCGATAAGCCGATTCCGCGATCTCACGCTGGAAGAAGCCATTCTGGATACAGGCCGTAACACCTCCCAGAGAAATGATCTGGTCGATATACGCCATCGTCGCCTGCTCGGTCTGATCGGTCAAAGCCTCGACAAAGTAGGAGCCACCCAGAGGATCGGTCGTATTCACGACGCCACTCTCGTGGGCAATCACCTGCTGCGTGCGGAGGGCGATCAGAGCCGCCTTCTCGGTTGGCAGGGCCAGGGCCTCATCCAGGGAGTTGGTGTGCAGGGAGTTGGTGCCGCCAAGCACCGAAGCCAGGGCCTGGATCGTCGTACGTACAATATTGTTTTCCGGCTGCTGGGCTGTCAAAGAGACACCAGCGGTCTGGGCATGCACACGCAGAAGCCATGAACGTGGATCTTTGGCACCGTAACGCTCGCGCATCAGGCGGGCCCAGATGCGGCGTCCAGCCCGGAATTTGGCAATCTCTTCGAAGAAGTCATTATGCACATCGAAGAAGAAAGACAGGCGAGGCGCAAACTCATCAATTTTCAGGCCACGCTCCAGTGAAGCATCCACATAAGCCAGTCCATCGGCCAGCGTAAAGGCCAGTTCCTGCACAGCGGTCGCACCGGCCTCGCGAATATGATAGCCGCTGATACTGATCGTATTCCAGCGCGGCATATGCCTGGTGCCAAACTCGATTGTATCCACAACCAGGCGCAGCGAGGGCTCGGGTGCAAAGAGGAACTCTTTCTGAGCGATATACTCTTTGAGAATATCATTCTGCAAGGTTCCACCAAGCTGTGCCATCGAATAACCCCGCTTCTCAGCATTGACGATATACATGGCCCAGATGACTGAGGCGGGACTGTTAATCGTCATCGAGGTCGTGATTTTATCGAGGGGTAGACCATCATACAGAATTTCCATATCGGCCAGCGAGGAGATCGCAACGCCGCATTTACCAAACTCGCCTTCGGCCATCGGATGATCGGTATCGTAGCCATACAGAGTTGGCATATCAAAAGCGGTAGAAAGTCCGGTCTGGCCCTGCTGAAGCAGATACTTAAAGCGGCGATTGGTATCTTCGGCAGTGCCAAAGCCAGCAAACATACGCATCGTCCAGGGTTTGGCACGATACATTGTTGGCTGAACGCCCCGGGTATAAGGATAGACCCCTGGCTGATTGAGATCGCGGTTATAATCCAGGTTTTCGTTATCCTGTGGCGTGTAGAGTCGCTTAATTGGGACACCTGAGGTTGTCATCAGGTTGTCGCGTTCAGGCATGCGCTCCAAAGACTTTCGCAGGGTGGTTTCTTCCCACTGCTTGCGATCACTTTTCAAACGCTCCAGCTCGTCTCTATCGAATAATGTTCCCTGCTGAAATTCGGGCATTTGTGATTCAGGTGTTTTTTGATCAAGCATGCGTATATAATTCCTCCTCATTGAGATTGCACGCGAGAAATGGAGGGTGCGGCTCTCCGTCGCCCGGTACAGTCCCCCATCTCACCCACTGCCTCATCAAAGACACCCCGGGCCGCTTTCTAATAATTTCCCATTGGCTATTGTACCACAGTCTATCGTCTGGTAGACAGCACCTATTTTCCATATTGATAGATCGCTGTGCCATAGCCTTCATAAGCCAGATGCAGGCCAGCCGGGAAGTGAAACTGCTCGTTTCCAGCTAATTCAGCCGGAAAGGGCCCACTATCGGAAATCAGCCAGATTCGTTTGGAAGTTGCAAGTACGCTTTGAAGATCTCCCTGGCTTAACAATACCGGTACTCCCGTATATTCATCAATAATAGCAAGGTGCTGCTCCACCAGAGATTGCGCCTGATCCGATAACAGGCAATAATCGATCTGACCGGCATAGTAGCTCAAGGCGAGCGGTGGGCCAACGGAAATCACCACATCGCCTGGATGCCGATGTTGCTGTATATACCGGCCGACAACATCATAATCGAGCGTGTGGCGATAATAGGTAACATGGCCAGCGCGACTGAGAAACAGGCTGGAGTTTGTCAAAGGCAGGAGAGGAAAGAGCAGCACGCACAAGTAACAGAGTCCGGCCGTGATCCCAATGCAGATATGCAAGATCCGCGCATGATATTCACCCGGCACGGTGAACGCGCCATAACTCACCAATGAAGGGGAAAGACGAGTCAGGGCAAAGGTTCCCAGCATCCGTAAAGCCATCAGGAGTGCATAGCTACTTAGCAGATAATATGGAGGCAGCAAGGGGTAAAAATAGCGGTCGGACCCCAGCGTAA
>DASSXK010000619.1:0-10933 GCA_035703945.1 Ktedonobacteraceae bacterium
GAGAGACAATAAGACATTTAAATCTCCCCTGTTGGGAATTATCTTGCTCTGCCTGACCGTGTTCGGGGTGAGCGCCTGCGCCAGCAGCAATTCAGGCTCTAACACACCAAATATTCTGGGGAGCCCGACTCTGTCCCCGACAAAGGCTGCTACAACTCCTGCTACAACTCCTACTTCTACCCCTTTTAAAGTCACGAGCGTTGATCTAACGGTGAGTCCGAATAGTATCGCGGGCAAAGCCTGTGGAACCCCGGCCAGCTTTACCTATACCGCGACATTTCATATTCCAGCGGGCACGCCAGGGGGAACGATCAATTTTGAATATACGTTGAATAACGGACGCTCTTCGACTCCTGCGAGCGTAAGTGTTGCATCTGGAGCGACCACTAAGGTCTATACATTTAACAGTTCGGGCACGCTGTATGCAGATCACACCTATCCAGGCATCGCAGAGATTCTCGTGAATAGTCCGAACAGCGCCACTTCGCCTCAGGTCAAACCGAGCGGTAGCTGTCTTGAGGGGGCATTCACCGTTACAAGCATTGACATGGCTGTGAACCCGACTTCAATCGCAGGCATCGCCTGTGGAACCCAGGAAACTGTCACATATACTGCAACATTCCATCTTCCGGCAGGCAATCCAGGTGGAACGATCCAGTTTGTTTATACCTACAATAATGGTCGGGGCTCTCCCGCTGCCAGTGTCACGGTCAGTCCTGGACAGACAAGCGTGACCTATTCATACCAATGGTCCGGGCAATTGCCAGCGGACCATACCTACCCGGGACCGGGCGCCGTAATTACCAGCAGCCCGAACGTTGTGAACTCTCCATTCGCGACGCCAAGCGGACAATGCTCCTGAGTAGAAATCTTCAAGCTAATCTTTCTGATGTAGTGGGTGTCATCGTCTGTATCATAGGATGGTGGCACCCGCTACTTTTGTGTTCCTCCATCTTCCCTCGTTGCTGATTGGAGTGGTGCTGGCAAAGATGCTGCCGGCTTCTCAAGCGCGTTCAGTCAGTGAAGCGAATAGCTTTCCATTGCAAATCGCTCAGGAGGCGCGAAAGCGCCGTTGCGCAGGGTCTTGTCAAGATATGGTATAATCAATCAAATAACACATAGGCATTGCTTGAGACAATGTCATCGTCTTCCGCGCCTCAAGAGAGGGACGGCCCCGGCTGAAAGCTGACCCAGGCGCACACGATGGATACCACTCAAGAAGCATCGCTCCTGTCATTGGCAGGAGGACGTCCTGTCCCCGTTAAAGGACTGTTGAGGCCCGTTCCATTGCCTATCGGCAGCCTGGAGCCGGCGAATGGTGGGTGGAACCACGAGTGAGTTTTTCAACTCTTTCGTCCCTGTATGGTAGGGATGAAAGGGTTTTTTTGATTACATAGAGTCATTATCAGTTGAAAGGAAATCGCTGAATGAGTACGTCCGTAGCGCCGGAGAGCAAGCTTTCTCCGCAAGAGCTGGACAGGATGCGCCACTCCACGGCTCACCTGATGGCCGCCGCCGTACAGGCGCTCTGGCCGGAGGCAAAATTTGGCGTTGGGCCAGCGGTCAAGAACGGCTTCTATTATGATATGGAACTGCCTGTCTCGCTCACCCCAAAAGATCTTGAACGTATCGAGCTGAAAATGCGCGAACTGCGCAAAAAGAAACTTGGCTATGAGCGGATCGAAGTCAATATCGATGAGGCCATCGCCGACATGAGTCAGCGCAATCAGCCCTTCAAAGTCGAGCTGTTGCAGCTCTTGAAAGAACGAGGCAGCACGGCCGTCGTCGAAGAGACCGGCGATGCCGACGCCGTTGGACTGAGCGAGGGCCAGGGCGGTGCCAAGATTGTGACGTTCTACAAAACCGGCGATTTCGTTGACCTCTGTCGGGGACCCCACGTTCAGAATACGATGGAGATCGGGGCTTTCAAGCTGATGAGTATCGCCGGGGCATACTGGCGCGGCAAGGAGGATAATCCCCAGTTGCAGCGCCTCTATGGTACGGCCTTTGAGACCAAAGAAGAGCTGGCGCACTACCTCTGGCTGCTTGAAGAGGCCAAGAAGCGCGATCATCGTAAGCTTGGTCAGGAGCTGGATCTCTTCACTTTCTCGGATCTGGTGGGTGGTGGTTTGCCGCTCTTCACGCCGAAGGGAACGCTGGTGCGTGACCTGCTGGAAGAATTTGTGCAGTCCCTTCAGGAGCCAATGGGTTATCAGCGCGTTCATATTCCGCACATCACGAAAAATGACCTCTACAAACGCTCTGGTCACTGGGATAAATTCCAGGACGACATCTTCCATGTTAGCGGCAAAAGTGGCGAGGACTTCTGTATGAAGCCGATGAACTGTCCTCATCACACGCAGATCTACGCCAGCCGTATGCGCAGCTATCGTGATCTGCCGATCCGCTTGAGCGAAGTTACAAGCGTCTATCGTGATGAGCTTCCAGGCACGCTGCATGGTCTTTCACGTGTGCGGGCAATCACGCAGGATGATGCCCACGTCTTCTGCACGCAAGAGCAGGTGATGGAAGAAGCCATGCGCATCTACACGATCGTTGAGCAGTTCTACCAGCCCTTTGGGATGGAGCTATCGGTACGCCTCTCGCTCTGGGATGAGCGGCATCCTGAGAAATACCTCGGTACCCCTGAGGTTTGGAACAGTGCCCAGGAGCAGTTGCGCGAGGTCTTGCGCTCCAAAGGTGCCGAGTGGGTTGAAGAAGTTGGTGAAGCCGCTTTCTACGGTCCCAAAATCGACTTCACGGTCAAAGATGCTCTGGACCGTTCCTGGCAGTTGGCGACGATCCAGTTGGATTTCAACCTGCCTGAGCGCTTCGAGCTGGAATACATTGCACCTGATGGTCAGCCAACGCGTCCAGTGATGTTGCATCGTGCGGTCCTGGGCTCGGTCGAGCGTTTCCTGTCGGTCCTGATTGAGCACTACGCCGGGGCCTTCCCAACCTGGCTGGCACCTGTCCAGGCCGTCGTGGTTCCGATCGCCGATCGTCACCTGGATTATGCTTATGAAGTCAAGAAGCAGTTGCAAGAGCTGCACTTTGGCTCGTCCAGGGATGGCCTGCGCATCGAGATCGATGATGCCCGTGAGTCGATGCAGAAAAAGATTCGCAACGCCCAGTTGCAGAAAATTCCCTATATGCTGGTTATCGGAGATAAAGAGGCCGAGGCCGGTAAGGTCGCTGTTCGTCTGCGTAACGGCAGCGACCTGGGCGCGATGCCGATTGCCGAAGTTGGCGAGCGCCTCAAAACTGAGGTCTTAACGCGCACGGACTTCCCAAAGGAAGAAAAGCCCAAAGCCGAGTAGCGTCGATTGACGAACAAAATGGACCTGCCTCTCATCATGAAGGGCAGGTCTATTTTGTGATGCTCAAGTCTATTCTTACTCGTCGATGAACTTGCGAACCTCGTCGGCAGGACCCTTTTGGACACCAAACATGATCGTATAGTGGTTTAGATCAGGATAGTTGACATAACGACAATCTTTAATCGCTGTCTCGATATGTTTGGCGGCCTCTTCTGTGAGTAGTTGGTCGCCTGGTTGATTGAGTTGTTGACCGGCCCGCATCAGCAGCGTTGGAACCTGTACGGCTGCCCATTGTTCTTCGGGATGAGACTCATCGGCGTGCTGTGCTTCCTCGACCAGGGCCGGGATATAGCATTTGGGGACGAAGCCACCCTCCTCATTGGTGCGGGCATCATGTTGAAAGTAGATGTCGATGTAGGGGTTCCAGTATTCTCCCAGATAGGGAGCGTTTTTGAGCTTCTGGACATAGGTCTCAAAAGACGGCTCAACAACCGTAAGTCTGGCAGCCGTTGATTTTAGCCACAGTGGTTGCTCATCCGCCGTTTTCCAGGGCAGGGGAGCACCGGCATCAATCAGTACCAGCTTGCTGAGTTTTTCTGGATAATGGGATGCGAAGTTGAGTGAGATCAGCGCCCCCAGTGAATGGCCGACGATGATAGGCCGGTCTAATTCCAACTCGTCGATCAAATTGGCCAGATCCTGGGCGTGAATGGGGATACTGTATCCTTGCTCCGGACGATCGCTATCCCCGCGTCCACGCAGATCGTAGGCGATTACCTGGTGGTCGAAGGCCAGTTGATCGGCGAAGGCCTGATAGCAGAAGGCATTCGCCGTCAGACCGTGTACGCAGACAATTGCCGGGCCGCTTGTGCCCCATTGAACGCGGTGCAGTGTCACATCGCCTGCGATCACAAAATCATCATATGTTGGTGGAATTGGCATATTATACTCCTTGCTCTTGAAACTCACGCCAGTGGGTTATAACCGACTGAATCAGTGGTTTTCCATCTTCCAGACGTTGCTGAGGCACGCGCCATTCTCGATGTCCATTTTTCGAGTTCGCTCTGCGCCAGAGCACTTCTTGAATGACTTTCATATATATATTTACATCTGGTTTGAAGAGTAAGGCATGACGTTTGTCTTCCATATAGAAGTAAGGTCCATTGGTCTTAAACCAGCTTCGAATGTCATCCTGACTGTGGACGATTCGGGCATGTAGCTCTTCGTCCAGTCCGTAGTCGATTGGTCCGAAAGGAAAACAATGCAGATGGGCGTGATAGACAGTCTGCCGAAAGATCCCGTGCTCCCAGAAGATTACCGGAGAGTAGTACCTCTCAAAGAATAGCTTGACCTCATCCTTTAAAGAAAAAATCTCTTCATCGAGAGAAGGTGGAATGTCTCCATAGCAGCTATAATGGGTTTTAGGAATGATGAGCAGATGCCCCTCGACAAGCGGGGCATGGTCAGTGATGAGCCTGAAATTTGGAGTCTCTTTGAGAATATAGCGGGTGAGGGTTGATTGCTGACAAAACGCGCAATGGGCACGATCTACTTCAGCATCCAAAGAGGTTGGTCTCCCACTTTGCATGCAGCTTGCTCCTTTTAATAAGCCTGTGGAACCACCCTTCCAGACCTACAATTGGCACCATTGCCAGCTTCGAGCGGAAGGGATGCACAGGCGTCTAATTTTATCCACATTTTACCACAGACGTATTACGCCTACTTTTTCAGGTTGTGTGTTTCATTTCAGGCAGCCTATCAGGCCCCTGGAAGTGATCTTTACCAGACATTGTGACCTGAGGGAAAGATTTTCCCTGGATTCAGGATTTGATTGGGGTCGAGTGCCTGCTTGATTCTGCGCATGGTTTCCAGTGTATCGTGGCCCAGATCTTCTTCCAAAAATTCTTTTTTGAGTAGACCGATGCCATGTTCGCCCGAAAGCGTGCCGCCGCATTCCACCGCTGCCATAAAGATCTCAGCAGCGGCCTGACGGACGCGCTGCATCTCCTCTGGATCGCGCCGGTTGCAGAGGATGTTTGGATGCAGGTTCCCATCTCCGGCGTGTCCAAATACCGGTATCAGCAATTGGTACTTCTGGGAGATTTCTTTGATGCGGCGGATGATTGTGGGGACCTCGCTGCGTGGAACTGAAATATCTTCGCCAAGTTTGTTGGGTGCTCTGCGGGCCAGGGCCGGTGAGGTTGAACGACGGGCCTTCCACAGGCGTTCGCTCTCCTCGCTTGTGCGGGCGGTCTGGATATTGCTGGCGGCGTTGCGTCTGCAAATGTTGGCGGCGACCTCCAGTTCATCGTTGACGATCTGTTCATAGTTGCCATCGAAGGCAAAGAGCAGGATCGCCTCCGCCTGTGTTGGCAGGCCCATCTGTAGCAACTCTTCGACGCATTGGATCGTTGTCTGGTCCATCAACTCGATGCTGGCTGGCAGGATGCCCGAAGCCATCACTTCAGTGACGCTGACGGCGGCCTGGTCGAGTTTTTCAAAGGTTGCCAGGGCTGTCAGGCGGTATTTTGGTAGTGGCAGGAGTTTCAGGGTGACTTCGGTGACGACTCCCAGCGTGCCTTCCGAGCCGGTGAACAACTGGCGCAGGTTGTAGCCTGTCACATTTTTCACCATCCGACCACCGGTGCGGATAATCTCGCCGGTTGGTAGTACAACTTGAAGACCCATCACATAGTCTGCCGTGACGCCATATTTGAGACAACGAGCACCCCCGGCGTTTTCGGCGACGTTGCCGCCGATTGCCGAGATACTCAGACTGGAGGGATCGGGCGGATAAAATAAACCCTCGGCCTCGACCATCTTTTGCAGGTCGGCGGTAATCACGCCCGGCTCGGTTACGACGAGCTGGTTGACACGATCCAGCTCCAGTATGCGATTCATGCGTGCCAGGGCCAGCGAAATTCCACCTGCCAGCGGAACCGAGCCGCCAGAAAGGCCGCTGGCTGAGCCGCGTGGCGCAATTACAATGGCTTCGCGGTTCGCCAGTTTTAGAATCTCGCTGACCTCTTCCGCCGTGCGTGGGGCTACGACGGCCAGGGGACGTCCCTCAATCCATGTTCCGTCGATTGAATAGGCGATCAGATCGGCCTCTTCGCTCAGGACATGTTTGCTCCCGACGATTCGAGCCAGATCCTTGAGCAGACCTGGACGGCGTGCTTCCAGATTGGCTGGAAGCGTTTTGCCAGGTTGCGCAAGGTTTGGATCGATCGGGTCAGGCTTATGTTTGCGTGTGTTAAAACGCCGAAGCATCCCCGTTCTCTTTCTAGCCAGCGTGTTTGAAGCCTGCCTCGGACATTGTCAGCGGTTGGCCTTCTTGAAGCATGCCGATGTCCAGTACCTCTCCAACGACGAGCGTAGAGTCTCCAGCATCGACCATATTGCGGACATCACAGGCGACCCAGGCCAGCGCCTGATTGATAATCGGCACGCCGTTCGCGCCCAGGGAATATCCAACCCCGGCCATTTTCTCTGGATACTTCAAGCCTGATTTACCCATGTCGCCAGCGAGCTTGCGGTCCCCACTGCGCAGGACATTGATATTAAATTTGCGAGTGCGTTGAATCATTGGTAGCGAGCGGGAAATATTTTCAATTGAGACCGCGATCAGAGGTGGCTCGAAGGAGATCTGTGTGACCCAGTTGGCGGTAAAGGCATTGACTGTAGTTCCATCTTCATCTACGCATGAGACGATATACATGCCATAGGTGAAGGTGCGAAGCACCTGCTTTTTCAGAGCGTTATCCACGTTGATTCTCTTTTCTAACTTTCCTGTCGATTCGTTTTGCCTCCTCATTGTATCCCCGGCGATATTTTTTTGCCACACGCCCGCCTTTAGTCAAGAGAGATCGTACATTCCTCAATCGACCTTTGTTCTGTATAGTAGCTTCTCCAGGTCGTGTAGCCAAGCTTGCCGTACCAGGAGATCAGGCTCAGCCAGCGCACATAGCCAGTTTTGTTGCCGCTCTCTATAAATGTCTCAGTTGCTTTTGCTGAAAGGGCCATGCCGACGCCTTGACCCCGAAAGCGCCTGGCGACTCCAACCTCGCCAAGGCAACCTGTCTTCGATCCAAGCAGCTCCGACCAGAGGCAGTTATAGCCCAGGCCAGGAAGGTAGGCGATGCAGGTTCCCGCGACCTCCCCTTGCGGTGTGCGAGCCACGACGACCAGGCGCCCCAGCCTGAAAGCATTCTCGACGGCGTTGCCCCAGCCGGGAAAGTGTTGCCGCTCAAATCGAAGGATCTCATCGCGCTCCTGCGGCCGGGCAAGCTCTATCGAGACGCTGGCGTTTCTGACGCGCTCCCAGACCCAGTTGGGGGTGGTATAGCCTTGCAGGTCCATTGTCAGGTCGACATCAATTGTATCTTGCTTGTTCTCCAATCTCCAACCGTGTGCCTGAAAGAATGCCACTGCCTGCGGAAGATTTGTTGGGACGCCGCCCCAGAAGTAGGCATCGGGTCCGCCGCCCAGGTAGATTGTCTTCGCTTCTCGCTGCTTTAAGCGTTCGATTGCTTCGCGCAAGAGCAGCGTCCCAATCCCCTGTCGTTGCTGGTCTGGTCTGACCAGAAGACACATAATAAAGCCCCGCTTTGTCTGATCTCCCTTTTGCTGGTTGATGACGACCACGCCCGCAATCCTCTCATCACGGATTGCCACCACACAATCCCCCTCCTGATAGCCACTTTCCAGAATCGTTGAAAGGAGTCCTTCGGCTGTGATCGGCCAGATTGTACCCAATGCCGCCTGCCATAGCTCCAGCAGGGGATCGATCGACTGTGTCGGATTCCAGGTTTGTAGTTGAATGTTTTTCATCAGGCACATTATCCCTTCAACGTTCAAAAGGTAGTTCAACTGCGAGCTGTATTACGCTATCTACTACTGACAGATGGTCTACATTCCTGGCAGGTTTACTGGAAGTTGTCCACGAGCGGTTGTTTCCCCAAAGAGTACGCGTACCGCCGACTCGATGGCCGGAGCGGTATATTCGTAGGTTAGCAGGTAGGTCCTTAGCTCGGGAAATTCCAGCAGGTCGTAGGGATTGCGTACAGCGATACCGATCACTGGCTTGCCTGTCTGAATCAGGGCTTTTATGCACTCCGTTTGTTTGGGATAGCGTTGTGTGTTGGTGGTTGCCATGATGATCAAGTCGGCGCTGCTTGCTGCCTGAAGAACTTCTTGGATTTCTTCGGGTTTCGGTTGGGCTGGAAGCGGGATGGTTTGAAGTCGCTGATGGTGGGGTTTGATCGCCTCTTCAAAATAGTTACGTTCGGCATGCTGGTCTTCGGTCTGCGTTAAGAGTTCCCTGACGGGTGTGATCAGGAGCAGGCGTGTTTCGGGCGATAGGTGGAGCGGAATGAGATTTTCGTTGTTTCTATATAAGGTTGTCGATTCTGTATAGGCTTGCTCGCTCAGGGCCAAGTGTTCTGGGCCTCCAACCAGCTCAGGGACACCGTGCATCGGTAGATCGTCCCAGGAGAGGCGGCTGGCTTTAAGTGTCAGCACGTGCTGAACGGCTTCTTGCAGAGCCTCTCGTGAAATCTGGCCGCTTTCGATGGCTTGCTTCAACGCCTCGAAACTGCCTTGCTGGCGAGGATAAGAATGGGAGACCAAAATCAGGTCATTTCCGGCCTGAAGTGCCTGGACGGCTCCTTGCTCTGTGCCAGTGGTTTTGGTGATGGCCTGCATTTCGAGGCAGTCGGTAATGATGACCCCCTGGAAGCCGAGCTTCTCGCGCAGCAGTCCATGCACGATCTCGCGTGAAACGGTGGAGGGGATGGTCGGATCGGACATAAAATAGGGGAAATTGATGTGCGCGACCATTACCGTATCCGCCCCGGCCTGGATGGCTTCGCGGAATGGAACCAACTCTATCGTTTCGAGTCGATCGAGGGCGTGTGGCACGGTCGGCAAGGCCAGGTGGGAGTCGGTCGCCGTGTCCCCATGGCCGGGGAAGTGCTTCAGGCTGGTAATCACATTGGCCTCCCGATAGCCCTTGACCATTGCGGATGCCATACGCCCAACCTCGTGCGGATCTTCCCCAAAGGAGCGGACGCCGATGACTGGATTGCCGGGATTGTTGTTGGCATCGACAACCGGGGCAAGATTATAGTTAATCCCCAGGGCCTTAAGCTCTTTGCCAGTTGCCAGCGCCACCTCGTAGGCGAGTCTGGCCGAGTGGGTTGCTCCCAGGGCCATATTGCCAGGAAAAAGCGTTGACCCCTGACCCAGACGGTTCACCATCCCATTCTCTTGATCGATTGCGATCAGCAGAGGATAGCGATGCCCTGCCTCTCTGGCGATTGCTTGAAGCTCCTGAGTCAGTTGTAATAGCTGCTGGGGATTCTGGATGTTGCGCGAGAAAAGAATGATATTGCCAACCTGGCGTTGTTCAATCAACGCTCGTAGCTCGGGCGTGCATACCGGACCCATAAAGCCGACCATCAAAATCTGGCCGATCTGCTCTTCCAGACTCATGGTTTGAATGAGATCTTGCATATCTGCTCACTTTCTTTGGCTGTCCGCTCTGGTTCCTGCCGTTTACATTGTTGGTGCGATATGTGAGAGCCTGCAAAGGGCCTGGGCCGCGCTAAGGGCAGGATGCTCGACGATTGCAATCTGTCCAGTTATCTGTTGCTGGCGAATTGCATCAAGCACGGCATTTTGATAGTCCAGCTCGTGGACCAGCAGTCCGCCTGCCAGCGCCAGTGGGAGTGTGTCGTTTGGGAAATCCAGTTGCTTATAGACGGCCAGGACTGCCCGCGCCAGTTCTTGTGCTGCCTTTTCTAATATCTGGTTGGCGCGTTGATCGCCCTCGCGTGCTGTCTGAAAAACGACGACCGACAGGCGTGCGATCTCGGCTTTGTCCTCGGACGGGTAGACGCGCCCGATAATATCTTCAGGCTTATCCAGTTTCCAGTAGCGTAAGATATTTTGCAGGAGGAGCGTCGGCTCGCCACGTCCATCTGCCGCCTGCGTTGCGGCCTGTAAGCCCTGACGGCCGATGTCGAAGCCGCTGCCCTCATCGCCGATGGCGTGTCCCCAGCCCCCGGCTCGGGCGTGCTTGCCATCGGGATCGATCCCCAGCGCGATTGAGCCTGTGCCAGCGATCAACGCAATGCCAATCGCCTCATCCAGGCCGCCAAGGGCCAGCTCGGCGTCGTTGGTGATGCGGACCGAGTGGGCCAGAGGTTGCAGGTGCGGCATGAGCGTCTGCACCTCATGGTCGCGATCAACCCCGGCCAGTCCGAACCAGGCAGCCTGAAGCGATAGCTGGCTATCACTGTCCTGGATTGCGGCTTCAACCGCTAGCTTGATATTATTCAAGGCCTTCTGCTGGCCAATGGAGGCGGCGTTTGCCCCTCCGGCCGTACCTTGACCGCAAACCTGACCCTGGGCATCGACAATAATCGCCAGGGTCTTGGTGCCGCCGCCATCGACGGCGAGGTAGTAAGGTGATTGTATTGTCATAATTGCTCTCCCAGGACGGCACGCAGCATCCCGTGGTGCGTGGCAAGTTGCGCCCGCGCCTCTTCTGGCTGGCTGTCCGTAAGTTTCATAACGATGGCCGTTTTTACTTCATTGCTGGCTGCCTGTAA
>DASSXK010000069.1:0-2268 GCA_035703945.1 Ktedonobacteraceae bacterium
AGCGGGACTCATGGCTTTTTTTGTCTCACTGGGCAGCAGAACACTGCTGTTTGGACAACAACGGCAATCGGTTGAGCGTATGGCTCTACAGGTACAGGAGAATCTTCCCGTTCATCAGAGGAAGAAGATTGCTGCCTATCGTGCAGGCTTTCTGGATAGCAAACGAAAAGAGATTCAGCGGCGTCTGGGTGGTGGCGAGCTGATGGGGGTTGTCTCAACGAATGCTCTCGAGCTGGGGATCGATATTGGTGAACTGGATGTCGTCATTCTTGATGGTTTTCCAGGTTCTATGGCTTCTTTCTGGCAACAAGCCGGACGGGCTGGTCGGGGCGCACAACCCTCTCTGGTCATCCTGGTTTTACGGCAAAATGCCCTCGATCAATATTTTGCAGAGAATCCTTCGCACTTATTTGGAGCAAGTTCAGAGCAAGCAGTGATTGATTTGGGAAATCCCTATATTCTTCCTGACCATTTGCGCTGTGCTGTACTGGAGCGGCGGTTGTCCACACGTGATTTGCCTTTGTTTGGTGATCAAGCGCAAGGGGTTGCTGACCTGCTTGTCAGTCAAGGCCAATTCACCAGAGGAGGTGCTGTTTATATCAGTCGGGAAGAGAAAAACCCGGCCTACACAATCCCTCTCAGGGATCGTTCACAGCAACTCCGCATGTATGTGGAGACAGGAGAACACCTTGAGGAGATTGGCAGCGATCAGGCGATTGTAGAATGCCACCCGGGTGCAATTTATCTTTCGCAGGGGATACGTTATCAGGTCAAGAAGCTTGATCCCAAGGAGATGCGTATTGATTTGGCACGATTTGAGGGAAACTATTATACCAAGCCTACTGGATTCAAAGACCTTACGCTCTTGGAGGATGAACCACTTCACAAGGAAGTGCCTCATGCCACGATCTTTACTGGTCGGGTGCATATCATCGACCATATCACTGGGTATCGTCAATTTCATACACAATTTCATACAAAACTTGAGGAGAGAGAACTAGAAGCTCCTTTGACGACAGAGCTCGAAACGCAGGCATTCTGGCTTACGATCGACCGATGGCTAGAAAAGCGACTCCTTGAAAGCAACGTTCACCCGGTCGCGAGCCTCCATGCTGTAGAACATGCGATGATAGCCCTCCTTCCGCTCTGCGTGCTCAGCGATCCGCGAGATATGGGGGGAATCTCTTTTACTATATATCCTCAGGCAGAAAGGCCCTTGCTCTGCATCTATGATGGGTATCAGGGCGGTGTAGGGTATGCGCGGCAAGCCTATCAACGCTTCCTACCACTTGCAACTGCAACCCTGGATCATCTCAGGCGCTGCCCGTGCCTTTCTGGCTGTCCTGCCTGTATCCAATCGCCACGCTGTGGAAGCGGCAATGACGAATTGGACAAGAAAGGGGCCGTGCTACTCTTGCAAGTTTTGCTTGCTCTGGAAGAAGACAACAAGAGCGACCTGGAGGGACAAAATGGAACTGGCCTTTCGTTGTGACTTGTGTCATCAAGAGATCGCATTCGCTGAACGCTGCCGAGATATATCGATATTTGAAGCAGGCTGGGTGATATGCGCTCGGTGCGAGCCAAACCTCCATCAGCGTCAGGCTTTGGATATGGCGAGAATACAGGTCAAAGAGTATTCGTCTCCACCACACATTGCCCAGCCGCTAGAGAAGCAGTTCTCCAGTCATATAGCATTGCCACAAATGACGGGGACGATCGTGAATCAGAGAATGCCGCATCACTATCGGCATGAAGAAATTGATGTTTTTCCTCACGTTGTAGGGAGTTCTTATCAGCCGATGAGGCAGTATCGAAGGCAAATTGATACATATACTGCTTCCTATATGCGCTGGCAGAATAAATCGCATGTACTGGCCTGGCTGGACTCTTTTAATAACCAAAAAGCACTTCGACCGGTCTTTCTTGATACAGAAACGACTGGCTCTCGCAGCTTCTCGGAGATTATCGAGATCTGTATCGTTGACGAACATGGCAAAACACTGTTTCATTCTCTCGTCAATCCTACAACAGAGATTGAGCCAATAGCTTCCGCTGTGCATGGATTGGTCAGCAAAGATGTCAAAAATGCTCCTCGCTATTCAGATATAGGTGAAGAGGTTGTGGGGTATCTCTCTAATCGCCTCGTCATTGCCTATAACGCTTCTTTTGATATTCGTTTATTGAAGCAAACTGCTGAATGTTACGAACTAGACTTTCCATCGCTCCATACAGCATGTCTCATGTACGCTTACGCGAAATATCGTGAGG
>DASSXK010000085.1:0-3642 GCA_035703945.1 Ktedonobacteraceae bacterium
CACCCTTGCCCGTGTCCGTACACCGGCACTTCACTGCCGCGATAGGAAATTCATGTAAGTTTGCTTAACAGACACTCAACTTACCCACATCGCCACCTCCACCGGGTTCGTTGGGTACACGAGAAGTATACCTTCAAAAAGCCTACAGTCGGGTTAAGAAAAAGATAAAGATCTTGTTAAGAAATCGCATGCACTATTGTTAAAACCTTAACCTCCTCATTGATCAATTTATTTATGTATATATCGATACATGATGCTGTACTATCACAGGCTGCTCGCACATATAAAAAAAGCGACCAACGTTATAAAGGATCAGCAGTAGAATAACATGCTGAACATATAACATTGGTCGCAGTAGGGTTGCAAGGGACGAAGCCCATTGACTAAGGATCAGCAGTGGAATCGCATGCTGAACATATAACGTTAGTCGCAGTAGGGTTGCAAGGGGCGATGCCCATTGACTGGGGCGTGGGGCTGCGCCCCATAATTTCTCCCCTTTCTCGCCGCGCAAGCGGCAGAAGGTTTATAGAATAGAGTAGAAGAGGAGAAGACAAAGAAAGCAGGCGATCAGGCCTCCCCCTCAATTTCGCGTTCAACTTCAACTTTAACCGGGCCACCCAGAGCAGCAGCAGCGGTATGAGCGGGGGGGTCCCACTCGAAAGACATGCGCTGGCGTCTGATCGGCAGGTCTGCCTGGATTTTATCCCAGCGATCCTCGCGCGCCATACTCACCTGAACATGCTGCTCATCGATGTCCAGGCGGCGCGAGATGACCGCAAGAAGTTCAGCTTTAATCTGCTCCAGCAGCTCCGGGTTCACTTTAATACGATCGTGAACAAGTACGACTTTCAGGCGCTCTTTAGCAAGTTCCCCTGGCGTCGGCTTTTTTCGGCTAGACATAAATTCAAAAACACCCATTACTTACTGCCTCCTTTACAGGATGGCTAAGCGCACAACCCTCAGTAAATACAACAAGTCAGGAGCGAGCTCGCCTCTCCGCAAGTGCCGGACCAATCCCGATGAAACGGCGAATCCGTTCCAGTAGATTTGGCGAATCGCTGATCTCTTCCAGAGGGACTTCATCCCCCAGAATACGCAGGGCAGCATTGATATAGGCTCGGCCCGCCCGGGCGCGTTTATCGTATACAACCGGTTCGCCTTTGTTGGTCGCCACAATAATCAGTTCATCTTCGGGAACAATCCCAACAAGGTCAATCCCAAGAACCTCTAAAACATCACCCACATCAAGCATATCACCGCGTTTCACCATGTCCGCACGCAGACGGTTCAAGATCAGGCGAGGTTCTGGCTTGCCAGCGGCCTCAACCAGACCAATAATCCGGTCTGCATCGCGTACAGATGCCATTTCAGGATTTGCCACAATGATGATCTCATCGGCACCGACAATCGCATTTCGAAAGCCCTGCTCAATTCCTGCTGGAGAGTCAATAATGATATAATCGAACTCCTGGCGCAGTTGCTGACACAGTTGCTCCATTTGTACGCTTGTGATGGCGTTTTTATCGCGTGTCTGTGCGGCGGGCAGCATATACATTTCGGGCAAGCGGCGATCCTTGATCAGAGCTTGCCGTAAACGACACTGGCCCTCGACGACATCCACAATATCGTACACAATGCGATTCTCTAATCCCAGCACGGCATCTAGATTACGCAGGCCGATGTCAGAATCCACTACAGCGACCTTTTTCCCTTGCATAGCAAGAGCGGTACCTAAATTGGCGGTCGTCGTGGTTTTGCCAACACCGCCTTTACCAGACGTGATGGTAATTACCCGGCTGTCCATGCGTATTTCTCCATGTAATGTAAGCAACTGATGGGACTTTCGCGGTAGAAAGTTCTGAAATCGTCTCAGTGCTATATTTTATTAATACGATTGAAATCTCTTAAAATAAGACAAAACCATCAATTATAATGGTAAGCCATTCAATTCACTGACTGAACGCGCTTGTGATGCCAGGACCGCTCCCTTTGGAGGACTTCCAAAGTTGCCTGTTTGCAAAGCGTTCAATAGGCGCGAGAGCGCCATTGTGAAGTATCTTGTCATGGCTAAGCCATTCAATTCACTGACTGAACGCGCTTGAGATGCCAGGAGGAACCGTGCCAGAAACGATCAACAGTGAAGCGTTCCAGAGATCCCTGATGAGAAAGCGCTTCGTCGGCGCGAGAGCGCCATTGCAAATTGTCTTTTTAATAGAATGTCTTCGACTGAGAAGCTCAGAATTCATACCTGATTTACTCTTGCGATAGCTCCAACCGCTAACGATTACGTGGCGGTCGCCCGTTTACCCAGGTCTCTACTACGATCTGCCCCTGGCGGATCGTAGCCACTTCGGGGCGTGGCTGGACCTCGACCCCCTCAGGCGGACGTGAGAGGAGGTGTGCGATCCGTAGCTGCACAGGAGCGAGCAGCAAGGCACAAACACTGGCGTTCTCGTTGTCTGGATACCCCGCATGTACCATCCCACGCAATACCCCCCAGACCATGATTTCCCCACCTGCAACAATTTCTGCACCGTGGTTGACATCCCCCATAACCACGATATTGCTGCTGTGATGTATCGCCTGCCCCGAGCGAACCGTACGCCGCAGAAACAGCGTATCACTCGATTCGCGCACCTCTCGCTGGATTTGGGCCGCGAGTTGTGCTTCGCTCTCAGCCTGATTTGCCGTCGCTTGCTCGCCACGTCCGTTCTCTTGTGAGGCGCGTGACATCGCTCCCAACGGGTTTACTGCGTTCGAGAGCCGTGGTAGTGGGGCAGATTTTTGTCGAACCGGCTGAATTTGCTCCAACGGTGCCATCGAGACTTGATAGTATGACAGCAGATCTTCCAACTGTAGGCGTTCGCTATTGCGGAGTGAACGCCGCGTCGTATCAACTGCCAGTGAAGCTCCTTTGAAAAAACTAGGGGCCTCGGCAAGCCTTTCTGAGAGCGCGTTGAGCACATCAATAAAGGGAGTCTCTGGTTCTAATGTTAAAAGCAAGCCATTGCGCGTGCCTTTAATGGCGATCTGTCCTTGCACCGACTGCTTTTCCTCCCCCTTCAAATTGCGTTGCGCCCCGCTTGGAGCGCGTTCCGAAGAATCGTCTGTATCCATGATGTAATTCATTTACTCACAGATTCTCTTTAGCAACAATGGTAGTCGTACGTGTGTTTCGGTGGTACGGCTGCCTAAAGTATACTCGAACGGCATTGATTGTTGCAAGCAATCAGACCTTAGTTCCGAAAGTTGATCCGATGGATTGTGATTTCTTAGAAATTTTTCCATTTGGAGGCATCCACACTATTGCGTCTCTCTAAAATCAGACCGCCCGACTGCCAGTCACAATTGCATCAACAAACTTGATTGGAGATTTCAGGATTTATTGAGTATACTTTATTAGTAGCAACCGGCTACCTGTTCAATGACACTTCGCAACGGCGCTCTCGCGCCTTCCGAAGCAAACGAGTTCCACTTTTAGGGCAGGCCTTCCCAATCTACAGCGATGGTGCCTTAAAAACAAGCACCGCACCGCTTCCTCTGGATGCGCTTCCAGTGGTCTGCCAACTACGACAAAACACTTCGCAACGGCGCTCTCGCGCCTACTAAGTGCTTTGCAAGCAGGAAACACAGGTAAACTTG
>DASSXK010000012.1:0-3958 GCA_035703945.1 Ktedonobacteraceae bacterium
AGACCACGCTGTATCATCTTGAACGTGGGAGAGCGAACTATTTTCTGCATCCGACACAGCTTGATGACGATAGCCGCTTCTATCTGGTTGAGGTCTATCGCAGCCTGGGATCATATGCTCAAGCCTATCAGACGCTGGCAGTGGATGATGCCTTGCCATCTCAGAAGCTCTCGCCGTGGGTGCGGGATGAATATTCTCTGCTTCTGACAGAGCTTGCGGAATCTGCTCATCCCTTGCAGGGGACAATGACGAGCCGTACAGGAAACGATACTGCGGCGCTGCCCTGGCTACATTTACTGCTGGAGATAGATCCAGATAATCTTTACGCTCATTATATGCTTGGCAGAATTGGGTACGAGCAACAAAATTATGTTGATACCCAACTACAATTGCAGGCTGTATTACAGCTCAGCAGAAATAATGATATTCAATCTTCTGCCTATACCTACCTTGGCTTAGATGAGGCCAATCAAGGAGCGTATTCGGACTCGCGTCGGCTGCTTTTTCAGGCAATTGCACTGGATTATCGCTTCTGCAATAACACGGCCCGGGAAGCACTTTCGGGACTCCATTAGGGCACCTTTGGGTAAGGGATAACCCTGTGAATTATATGTAGTGCTCTTGCCATTACGTTGTGCAAGCGCTGGGGAGATATGATGACCCTTTCAACTACTACTTCGCGTCCGGTAATTGCTGCCTCCGCCGGGGTCACTCAGCGATCTCCGAAGGGCAGACAGTCATTTGGGCAGCGCTTTTTTTTTCAGCATTTACTGATGTGGTTTTGCTTGCTTGCTGCTACAACAGGTACAAGCTGGTATGCCTACCAGATGTATTTGCAGCCTGCTTCGCCCCAATTTATGCCCTCCTGGCAGGGGGCGCAATGGGTGCACGCGACAGATCAACAGGCGTCAGTAGCGTATTTTCGGAGCGCGATTAATCTGAAAAGTTTGCCTGATGGGGCTTTTGTGACTGTGGCGGCCAATCAGGTTTTTACGTTGTATGTCAATGGCGTCTACTTTGGTACGAATGCGGCCGAGCTTGCTCAGGGCGAAGGGCCTCGCGCCTCGATCTATGATATTAACCGTGTGCTGCATCTTGGGCAGAATGTTGTAATGGTACGGGCCGCGAATCTGGACAATCAGCCGCCGAGCATGCGAGCGACCCTGGGACTGGTCAGGGGTCAAAGCGTCAGTTACCAGGGAAGCGGCTCCTTATGGCAGTCAACTACTTCAAGCAAGCTGGCAAGCCAATGGATGCAGGGGCTACTGACCCATATAAGCACTCGCGACCTCCAGACGTCTGCCTGGAAAGTGGTCTGGCTAACGCCTGATGTAGCGCTTAAGCCTGTTTTACTCACCGATCCAGCGCTTTCCCTCCATCCTTTTTCAGCGAACTGGTTGAGTGCGGGCCGTACCCATGATGCTTATTTTGTCGCGCATGTGTCGATTCCGGCCGATGTGAAATCGCTCTGGTTGCGGCTCGCTGCCACGGGGAAGACCAGCGTTTATCTCAATGGACGCTTGATCACGACCTGGGATGGCCAAGTGAGCGGAGGAACTGTGAAGTCCGATAGCTATCTGCTGGGAAGTGGAGCGGTCAGTCAGGTAGCCACTGGACAGGCGATCGGGGTGTATGCTATCGCTGCTCTGGTTCATCCAGGGGACAATACGCTGGCCCTGCATGTAATTGCACCGGGCAGTAGTGCCTGGCAATTTGGGGCGCAGACTCCTCAGTCGGCGTTGTCGCTGGATCTGTTCGCTGATTCCGCCACGGCGCAGCCTATGCCGATAGATCAACCCCACGACTGGCGGGCTTCGTCTGTTGTGAGCGACCAATGGAGTGAAGGTGGAGGGGCGAGCCTCACCTGGAAGCCAGCGCTGTCAATCGGGAAGATTGGGAACTATCGGACATTTTATCTGCCTGAAGAGGCAACGGCGGCGCAGGCAGATTCACCATTTTCGCTGCTGTTGCTGGTCATCTTGCTGAGCGCGGGTGGTGTGATTGTTAGCTGGCTTTTGATGTCTCTGGTGGTGCTTCGACGCTACTATCGTTCAAGTCTGGAGGCACTGGAGACCAATAGTCTGGCCTACCTGCCTGCCTTGGCCTTTGAGGCTCTACTGATTGTGCTTGAACGAGAGCCACAGTTGTCCTGGCTCTTTGCCTGGAGCGACTTCTGGGGTCTGGTGCTTTTGTTGCTGGTTCTGTCAGGCTACTTCCTGCTCTGGTCTACTGGTCGTATGCGCCTGAGAAGGCAAGATACAGAGGTTTTTAAACATATTCAGCAGGGGAATCGGGTTTTTCTGTCGATTGAGCCGCTGTATAAAGGATTGCTCTGGCTGTATAGCGCTCCCGATCCGGTTAAAGTTGGTAAGGAAAGCACTGCACGACGCTACTGGTCGCTCGGACTGCTTTTTCTTATTGCGATGCCGCTGATCGGTTATAAACTGAGCTACGAGCCGTATAACGCGAGCGAGCTTCTCAGTCTTTTTGCCGCTCAGGGAATTCTGGCTCATAGCCTGCCGGTGCTGCCCTCAGGGATTATCTATGGTCGGGATGTGGCCTATTCTTGCGTCCTGGCTGCCTGGAGTGCCTTGGGGGGCGATCCTCGCTTGCTCAGTGTTCTGGAATATCTTGCGAGCATTCCCCTTATTTATCTGGTTGGTTGCTATTTTTTTGATCGGAGGATCGCCTGGTTGGCGGCGGCAATGCTGGCGTTTTCGCCGTTAGCCTTGAACTGGGGACGACAGATCGGCATGTATGAGCAGGCTCAACTCCTGACGTTACTGACGATCTATTTTTGGTATCGTGCCCTCTATGAGCGCCGAACGGGGTTGATCTACCTGGCAGTTGGTTGTCTGGTGGTAGACTATCTCAGCTATGAAGAGACGTGTATCATTTTGCCTGCTTTACTGCTATGTACGCTTGTTGTGCTATTTTCGTTACGGAAGCTGAGTTTTGGCTTGATCTGGCGGCAAAAGCATTGGTGGCTGGCGGTTGGATTGGGTGGGGGCTTTATTTTCTTGCACCTGCTGCTTGTGCGTAACATCCATCCACCAATTCTGGGGACCGATCAAAGCCAGCGACCGTTGTTACAATTGACGGCCGAGACGCTTCCATTCTATCTCAAGCTGCTGTTCTATCCGCATGCCCTGGGGAGCCAGGGCTATCCCTGGTTAACGCTGAACTCGCTGCTGACACTTTTTGGATGCATTTGGGCTATCCGTAGCTCTAATCAACGCACGAAATATTGTGCGCTCTTTTTCAGTCTTTCCTTGCTTACCCTGGGATTGGTTTTTACGCTGGGGTCCGACCGCTATTTTTACCCCTTGCTGCCTCCATATTATCTGCTAAGTAGCTATGCGCTCCTGATGGCTTTACGGATGCTGGGAACCTTTGCTCTGACTCGGCTTTCCCCTTCATTGGTGAGTTATGGCGCGTTCACCGTGCCGGATGAATATCATGCGCGGATCTTGCATATCTGCATCGGGATCACGGCCGGACTCTGTTACTTGTGCGTGCTGCTCTTTCCTCTTCTGCCTTTGACAAACTCCAGCCTGTTTCTCAGCCGCGCTGGCCATGTTACCTATTACCGCCACACGCTCGATTATGATGTTGCCGGCCGGTATATACAGCAGCATCGGCATCCAGGCGACGTGGTGATTTCCGTTGGCCCACCGCTTGCTTTGAGCTACTATGCCGGTCAGATCGATTATTGCCTGTTATCGGATCAGGCGCAATCTCTGGTGGAGCAGCACCTTACTATTATTGATGAATATACGGGAATACCGGTATTGTTAAGCCAGGGAGATCTTCAAAGCGTACTTGCAACTTCCAAACGTATCTGGCTGATTTCCGATAGTGGACCCTTTCCGGCTGAATTAGCTGGAAACGAGCAGTTTCACTTCCCGGCTGGCCTGCATCTGGCTTATGAAGGCTATGGCACAGCGATCTATCAATA